>DTWD01000608.1 GCA_012963185.1 Acidobacteriota bacterium | reverse complement strand
CGACGCGCGCCGATGTTCTCAGTCCGGTCATTCACCAAGCTCGCATACTCCGCAATCCGTCGTACCGCCTCATCCGTAAAACTCACGTCGAGTCCCTCGGTTGCCATTAATCCGCGATATTGAGTGACGAGCGCGCCTTTGGGTTCCGTCAAGATGCGAACAAAGTCGTTGGTTTCAAGTGCCTCAAGTTCAACTCTGATCGGAAAACGCCCTTGCAATTCAGGGATCAAATCCGAAGGTTTGCAAAGATGAAAAGCGCCGGCCGCAATAAACAAAATGTGGTCCGTCCGCACCATGCCGTGCTTTGTATTGACGTTCGTGCCTTCCACAATCGGTAAAATGTCTCGCTGCACCCCTTCGCGGCTAACATCCGGTCCCTGAGCACCTTCTCGACCTGCGATCTTGTCAATCTCGTCTACAAAAATGATGCCAGCCTGCTCCACTCTTTCGATCGCCAACCGACTGACACTTTCTATGTCAACTAGCTTCTGTTCCTCTTCTCGCACCAAATGTTCAATGGCTTCCGGTACACGTAGACGACGTTTCCGATTACGTCCTTGAAATAACCCAGGAAGCATATCCTTCATCTTGACATCGATATCTTCCGTCGAACTACCCGCAATAATTTCAAATGAGGGCATCGATGAGTCCGTAGCTTCGACATCGACAACTCGTTTGTCGAGTCGACCATCTCTCAATTGAGCACGAAACTTCTCACGCGTACTGCTAATCGACTCCGGTTCGATCGGAACGTCACCCGTAGTAGTTGTTGCAGGCGGCGGTGGAACCGGGGGAAGCAGTAGATCGAGAAGGCGTTCCTCGGCATTTGCTCTCGCTTTCTCTCGTATTTCGATCAACCGTTCTTCACGTACCATGTCAACCGATAGCTCGACCAGGACTCGCACCATCGATTCGACATCGCGCCCAACATAACCTACCTCGGTAAATTTCGATGCTTCTACTTTAATGAATGGTGATTGCGCCAACCGTGCCAGCCGGCGTGCCACTTCTGTTTTACCCACCCCAGTCGGACCGATCATCAAAATATTCTTTGGAGCAACTTCTTCCGCCAGATCGGGCGGGAGTTTTTGACGACGCATTCTATTGCGGAGCGCAATTGCGACTGCCCGTTTGGCTTGATGTTGGCGGACGACATACTTGTCCAGCTCCGCAACAATTTGTCGTGGTGTCAGCGAACCCGTAATGACTCCGGTGGACTCAGGAAGATAAATCGGCACGATTACAGTTCTTCGATCGTGACATTGCTATTCGTATAAATGCAAATATCCGCGGCGATGTTCATTGCTGCCTCAGCAATTGTCCGTGCCTCAAGATTCGTATGTCCAGCCAGGGCTTTTGCCGCCGACATCGCAAATGCCCCACCAGACCCGATGGCCACAATCCCGTCATCGGGCTCAATTAAATCGCCTGTGCCAGACAACAAAAACGTGGCAGTTTCATCGGAGACAACCAACATCGCTTCCAAGCGTCGCAACACACGATCGCTTCGCCAATCCTTCGCAAGTTCGACAACAGACCGTTCAAGATTCCCACGATACTGCTCAAGTTTGGCCTCAAATCGAGCAAACAACGCAAACGAGTCAGCAGCTGAACCAGCAAACCCAGCTAACACTTTATCGTTGTAGAGACGACGAATCTTGCGCGCAGTTTGCTTCACCACGGTATTACCAAATGTTACCTGACCGTCGCTTGCCATAACGGTCTTCCCGTGCCTTCGTACTGCGATCACGGTAGTACTCTTAAATTCTGATGGTTTATTCATTGTTCTATAACCTTGTCACGTGAAGTTTTCTTAAACATCCAATACAACGGAATACCCGCTACGATACAAACGATGCCTACACCGGATTCTAATGGTTGCCGCCACACGTAGTTCACGACCATTACGGCACTGACTGCAACAAATACAGCCGGGGCAACTGGATAGCCCCATGCCCGGAACGGGTGAGAAGTTTCTTGAATTTTCTTCCGCAATACAAACAACGCCGCGACCGCTGTGCCAGCGAACAGCGTCACCGCAAACCCAGTGTAGAGCAACAACTGGTCAAACGTTCCAACTAACACGAGAACCGCACTCCAGAGGCTCTGCACGACAATCGCGACAGTCGGCGTCCGGAACGTAGGGTGTACGCGTGCTGCTGCAGATAAAAACTGGCCGTCTCGAGCCATGGCGTAGTAGACGCGAGGCCCAGCCATAATCATCGCGCTGACACTCGCAGCAATCATCACGGCCGATGCCGCTGCGATTGACGTGGCCACCTCCGGTCCCAATAAACGCCCAGCTACTGCATCGATTACCCGCACATCAACCGCAGCAATCTCATGCAGTGGCATCGCAAAAACGTACAACACATTAAGGCACAAAAAAATCACGACAACAGTAACCGTACCTAAGGCCATCGCCAATGGAACATTTCGTTCCGGATCGCGTATCTCGCCAGCTAGATACGCGGCTGCATTCCAACCAGAAAAACTGAACATAATAGGGATCAAGGCAAGAAGCCACAGCTCGACAGCAACCGGCTGATTAGCAACCGAAAAGTTCGCGACAGTACCATTGCCAATCGAAAACCCTGCCACGATCAGTATTACTAAAAACGCGACTTTCGATATTGCAAGCATATTTTGAACCAAACGTCCTGGACCAAGACCTCTCACATGAATCACCGTCAAAACAGCGATTAATGCAAGTGCCACAAGGGTCTGCGATGACACAGTCAATGAGACAAAGACCAGAGGTACTTGGAACAATGGCAACGAATCAGCCACCATCGGAAAGAGCTGACCAACGAACGTCGCAAACCCAACTGCAGAAGCTGCGATGGCTCCTGAGAACCCAGCGATAAACGATGTCCAACCCGTTAAAAACCCAATCGTCGGACCGAATGCCTCTCGAAGATAAACGTATTCTCCCCCTGCGTGCGGTCGCAGGACGGCTAACTCGGCATACGCCATAGCTCCAGCAAAAGCGAGCATCCCACCGACACCCCAGGCAGCCAACATGAGCCAGACATTTGGAATCCAGCCGGCCACAAGTGCCGGCACGATAAAAATGCCACTGCCAATGACATTGGAAACAATAATTGACGCACCATCAATCGGACCAAGACGTCGCACCAGTGAAAGTGAGCGAGTCTTTTCGAGTTCGACCCTTCCCAAAGAAGTCACTGCGTCAGAAGTTGCCGATCGATCGAAAACTCAGCGACAGTCTGCCACTGCTCAGCACGGTGTTTGGCTTGGAGTTCAAGCTTCACATCCACGAAACTTCGATGCTGCAACATCTCCGCAACGCCCTGTGGTGGATCACCGGTATAGCCAAGTTTATTCACCATGGTAAATGGCCCAACTTCTTCGCCGGGACCAATACCTTGCCGAGGCACAGCGCGGACCAACAAACTTCCCCACTCCTGTACTTCGCCCGAACACGTACCGGCCTCAGGATCAGCTGGCGAAACGGTATTATCCGGAGCGTCTTGGCCTGCGTAGACCGCTTCACATCTCCGAAAAACACCATTCAACTGAAGTAACCCTATTTGATCATCAGAAATATTCTTCAAACTGAATTCAATCGTTGGCACAAGCTTGTTTCGACCGAGATTATCAAGTCCGGCGTCAAGCCAGCCCGTAGTGATACGCGTAACAGAAAGCCCATTCTTCGCATCAAGAGGTGCAGCGCAACCACCGCTAATTGCGACAAAGGCGGCCAACGTTATAAATAAAAGTCCCTCTCGCCAACGACGAAAAAATTGCATTTGGCGATTGTAGCCTACGTGACAGTCTGTACTACTATTAGTTCAGATCACCCAGCGTTAATCCAACCAAAACATGCATTCAATCCCTGATAAATCAAAAGCTATTCTCCACCTGCGACAACTACATTACGCACCGCAGCAGCAACTTCTTGAGCACGATATAGTGATCGTTCTGTGATTCAGCTCTCTGGACTACATAAATCATTCGGCGGACGAACCTTATTCGACAAGGTTTCATGGCATATCCAATCGGGTAACCGAGTCGGGCTCTGCGGAGCAAATGGCGCCGGCAAAACGACGCTACTAAAAATGATGGCAGGTGATGTGGAGCCTGATGGCGGCTCGATTGCTCGCGCGACTGACATTACTGTCGGATATCTTCCCCAGGATGGTCTGGAGCATGCCGGGCATACTCTGTATGAAGAAGCCAGCAGAGCATTCGATTTCTTACTTTCACTTCAACGCGAAATGGTCAGTTTAGAGCACCGGCTGGCGGATAGTGATTTGCCAGCGGACGAACATGATGCCGCACTCGCTCGCTACAGTGAAGTCCAGCACACATTCCAAGATCAAGATGGATATAGCATCGAAGCAAAAGTTAACGTCGTCCTAAAAGGACTCGGGTTTTCACCAGAAGATCTGACAAGACCGACCGAACATTTCTCAGGAGGATGGCAAATGCGAATTGCACTCGCCAAACTCCTCCTTCAACGTCCACGATTATTACTTCTTGATGAACCGACGAATCATCTTGACCTCGAAGCTCGGAATTGGCTGGAAGAGTTTCTAGTTAGCTACCCACACGCCATTGTTCTTGTCTCACACGATCGGTTTTTTCTCGATAGCGTAGTTACCGCAATCGCCGACGTTGGCATGGGCACATTAACTACCTACCCTGGCACCTACAGCAATTACCTTGTCGAGCGTGATGAGCGCATCACTCGCCTCAGAGAAACGAAACGTCGGCAAGACGAAGATGTTGCCCGCATGCAGATGTTTATTGATCGGTTTCGATATCAAGCGACAAAAGCAAAACAGGTTCAAAGCCGAATAAAAATGCTTGAAAAAATCACACCCATTGAAATGCTGCCTGACCGGAAACGTGTGCACTTTAAGTTTCCTAGCAGTATCAAGAGCGGTCGCAGCGTAATGGAACTGAGTGATATCAACAAGAAATATGGCAGCATTCGTGTCTTTGAACAAGCAAATGTCAGCATTGCCCGCGGCGACCGCGTGGCAATCGTTGGTCCAAATGGAGCAGGAAAATCGACCTTGATGCGCATACTCTCTGGTGTCGAAGCTCCGGATGACGGCACACGAACGGAAGGGCACAACGTTGTGCAGCAGTACTTTGCGCAAGATGAAGCGAGCACTCTCAACCCAAAGTTGACTGTGTATGAAACACTGGCTTCAGGATCTCCTATCAACATGGTGCCATCCATTCGAAACATCCTGGGAGGGTTTCTCTTTACCGAAGATGACGTACACAAACGCGTCAAAGTACTCTCAGGAGGCGAACGTACTCGCTTAGCCGTTGCACGGATGTTGCTTCGACCATCCAACACATTACTCCTCGACGAGCCCACAAATCATCTAGATATTGACTCTACGAATGTACTTCTTGGAGCTCTCACCGACTACGGAGGGACGTTGATTTTCGTGTCTCACGACCGCTATTTTGTCGATCGCCTCGCCACAAAAATCATCGAAGTCGGAAATGGCAACACTGTTATGTATCCTGGAACATATGAAGAATTTCGATGGAGTAAAGCTCAACAACTTGAACAGGCGTCTCCGTCAAAACGGAAACCCAATAAAGTCTCGCCGCCTACTAATCGCCCTGACAAACCCAACCGGACAGCTATCCACAAAGGCGACCAAACTGAGTCACGCCGGCTAAAACGAATAATCGAAGCAAGACAGAAACGCATTACTGAACTAGAAAAACGTATCGCCGACTGCGAAAACAATATCCACGCATTGGAAGCCAAAATATCACACCCAGACTTCTACATCGACAAGGCTGCGGCAGAAGACACTATTAAGCAGCATCAAACTTTAATGTGGAAGGTAGGCGACCTGATGAATCAGTGGGAGGCACTGGAATCAGAACCTGTAAACGAGACCAACTCAATCAAAGGCACCGCCAAGGCCTAAATGCACCTTACGCCCGCGGATGGGTCCTCCGATAGAGAGCCGTAATCTGCGCCGCGTTTACATGCGTGTACCGTTGTGTCGTGCTAACACGTGCGTGCCCAAGTAATTCCTGAATTGCCCTCAAATCTGCGCCGCGTTCAAGCAAGTGTGTGGCAAACGAATGCCTGAGAGCGTGCGGACTAATGCCCAGCCTAGCGCTTGACTGCACAGCATACTTGCGAACCAAACGATCTACGCTTCGACTCGACAATCGCCCTCCTCTGTAATTCACAAACAACGGCATGGAAACAACAGTGGTTCGAGGATGACACGCCTGACCCAATGTTTCATTACTCGAGTTAACGAGAACACGATGATCCTTGAGATATGAACGAATGGCATCACTAGCGCTCTGGTTAAAAGGAATAACTCGCTCCTTGCCACCTTTCCCCAACACCCGGACAAGCTGGTCTCGTAAGTTGACATCACCAAGATCCAGACTGACAAGCTCACTCAAACGCAAACCGGATGCATAGAACAGTTCGAGAATAGCGCGATCTCTTCGACCGAGCGGTGTGTCTAAATCCGGCGACTCAAGAAGTACGGATATTTCATCCGGGTCAAGGTGTGTCGGCATCCTACGCGCAAGCTTCGGTGTGGATACCAAGCCGCCAAAATCGCGTTCTAGGTGTCCTTCATTGCGGAGATACCGTGCAAAGGATCGAACTGACGCCAACTTCCTGGCCGACGAAGCGCGAGAATGGCCATTTTCATACAGGTTGGCAAGAAAACTACGAACCAAGCGGTGGTCGAAATCATCTGTCGTTATGGGTCGTCCAACTCGTTCTTTGGAAAACTCAACAAACTGCCACAGGTCGCTGCGATAGGCACGCAACGTATGATGCGAAACATTACGATTCAGTTTCAGGAATTCAAGAAATCTTGGCAGATATTGTTCCATCTCTATCCTCCGCCACCTGACCTGTCACTTTCAAGTCCGCTAGCGCTCGTCTCGCCAAAGCTTGTCGACGGGCTTGACGACCTCGCACTGGCTCATCCAGTGACGGAATGAGACCATACGAGATATTCGTCGGCTGATAGTTCACGGGGTCAGCGTGCGACACGTAATGTGCCAACGCCCCCATCGCTGTTGTCCGCGGAAACGTAAGAGGTTCCTTGCCCTGAACGAGCGCCGCCGCATTGATACCAGCCATCAGCCCAGACGCTGCAGACTCCACATAGCCCTCAACACCAGAGAGTTGACCGGCAAAAAACACATCCGGCCTGTTCCGTGTCTGCCAAGTCGGCATCAGCACTGTCGGCGCATTGATATATGTATTGCGATGAATCATCCCGAGCCGCACAAACTCTGCCTCCTCAAGACCCGGAATAAGTCGAAGCACACGGCGCTGTTCTGACCATTTAATCTGCGTTTGAAAACCAACCAAACTAAAGTGATCAGCCGCGAGGTTATCTTGACGAAGTTGAACCACCGCATACGGCTGCTGGCCTGTTTTGGGATCGATCAGCCCTACAGGTTTCATTGGTCCAAAACGCAGAGTATCGACACCGCGATGTGCCATAACTTCAATCGGCAGGCATCCCTCAAAAAACGGCGTGCGATCAAAATCATGCACCTCGGCTCTCTCCGCACTACTCAATGCGTCATAAAAACATCGATAATTCTCAGGACTCATTGGGCAGTTTAAATAGTCACCGTCCTCGGTATCACTGGCGCACGCACGCCCAGAAGAATCCATCGATGTCCGCTTTGATCGAATACGCCGTGATGCTCTAAATACCTTCTCGTAATTCACCGAGTCGGCCAACACTATCGGACTGATCGCATCAAAAAAATACAACTGATCACGACCCACAAAAGCTGTGACCGCCGAAGACAATGTCTCAGAAGTCAGTGGACCTGTTGCAATGATTAGCGGTCGCGTTAATCCTTCAGAAACAGGAATCGAAGTGACCTCTTCCCGGATGATCTCAATCAGTGGCTCCGCCTCAAGAGCCACTGTGACCTCTTCTGCGAATCGCTCGCGATCAACGGCAAGCGCTCCTCCAGCCGGGACTCGCGTTGCATCAGCCACGCGCATAACCAAGGAATTAAGCTGTCGCATCTCTTCCTTGAGGAGTCCAACGGCATTCTCAAGCTTGTCACCACGAAAGGAGTTACTACACACCAACTCGGCCAACCGGTCTGTGCGATGCGCGGCTGTTGAGCGGGTGGGACGCATTTCATGAAGGCGAACGGGAACACCGCGTCTGGCCACCTGCCATGCTGCTTCAGTCCCTGCTAATCCACCACCGATGATCCGAATCATTAACTAGGAACCGACAGCAGCGAGCTCTTCATTACGAACGTAGTCGCAGTCATCCTTGTGGCAAAGCAGCTGACGCCCCCAACGTTTTGTCACTTTCTCTATAAGAAATGGAGCTTTGCACTGCGGACATGACTCGTCGAACGGTTTATTCCAGACCGTGAAGTCACAATCCGGATAGTTGGCACACCCATAAAATACTCGGTTTCGTTTCGACTTGCGCTCGACAATATCTCCGCCATCAACTGGGCAGGCAATCCCAATCGTCTTCAGTTTGATATACCGGCACTTCGGATAACTACTACAGGCGGTAAACTCACCAAATTTCCCCTGCTTAATCACTAGGTGGGATTCACACTTTGGACATTTTTCCTCGAGAGGTTGATCGGGTTTTGCTGCCGACAATCCACCCGAACTGGAAATCACTTTACGAGTGGTCTTGCATTTCGGGTACGCCGTGCAAGCAAAAAACGGTCCCCACTGGCCGCGCTTCAGCACCATCGGCTTCCCGCAATTCTCACACGGCTCCTTCTCAGCCTCATCTGCTAGCTCTTTTTCATTTTCAATTTCGCCTGTGTAGCTACATTCTGGGTAGCCGCTACAAGCCAGAAACATGCCGAATTTGCCTGGTTTTTCGAGCAACACCTTGTTGCAATCAGGACACTTGCCACCTGTCGGCACTCCTCCCCGAATGTCCCTCATCTCTTCCTTCACTCGCTCAATATCCTTAACCAGAGGCTCGTAGAAATTCGTCAAGACATTGGCGTATTCGTCAGCACCGTTTTCGATATTGTCGAGTTTTACTTCCATTTCTCGCGTGTAGTCGACCTGGACGATCGCGGCATAGTTCTCTATCAAGAGACCTGTCACAACCCGACCGAGTCGGCGTGGTTTCAAACGCCCGTCAATCTTAAAGACGTAGTCGCGCTCCTGGACTTTTCCAATAATCGACGCATACGTGCTCGGACGACCGATTCCATTCTCTTCAAGTTCCTTAACGAGTGTTGCCTCTGTAAACCGCGGGGGGGGCTGCGTAAACTTCTGCTCTGGAATCAATTTATTAACCGTGAGTACGTTACCCTCACGAAGGGTTGGCAACAATCCACCTCCGTCACGAGACTCTGTTTCCAGTGACGGCTCAACCTTCTCCTTATCTCCTTGCGGAGCATCTTTTTCATAAACAGCCATCCAGCCACTAAATTTCGGCACCGATCCCTTGGCGCGGAATAGGTAGTCGCCGGCAGTGACATCCACAGTGGTGTCATCGAAAGTCGCTGGCGGCATTTGTGATGCAACGAATCGATTCCAAATCAAGTGGTAGAGGAAGTACTGGTCATTGCTTAAGTGCGGTCGAACAGTTTCTGGGTCATATGCAGTCGAGGTCGGATGGATCGCTTCATGGGCATCCTGT
>DTWD01000607.1 GCA_012963185.1 Acidobacteriota bacterium | reverse complement strand
GGTCCTTTTGGTCGGATCAGTTGGCGTAAGTCCTGAATGCCGTACCACAGTAAAAGAGCAGTTAACACAACAGCACTGCCAGTGGCCAAGCTAGAGTCGTGGTCGTGGTTCATGACGGTGTTTGATGCTTCGAGCGCCCAAAACATATCAAACAACAAGCCGAAACCGATGCTTCCGACAAAGACCGTACATAAATAGACGGTCATGATGCGTGTTCCAAACACACGATATGCCGCACCAATCGTTGCAACATTGGTTGCTGGACCCGCCATGAGGAACACCAGTGCGGCACCCTCTGGGAATCCAGATGCGACTAATGTGGCGGCCACTGGGACTGACGCTGTGGCGCAGACATACAGCGGGATTGAAATGGCGACCATTAGCAACAGCGTCCAGACGCCACCGGCAGTTAGGGTTGCAAATTGATCTTGCGGAATCCACGTCGTGACGACGGCTGAGACCAGAACGCCAATTACCAGCCAGCGCCATATTGGGTAAATCAATTCATCTAAACCATAGCGGAGTGCTTCACGCCAGCTTGCCCCCACATTGTGGTGATCATGCAAGTTACCAAGGCTGTGGTTTGTGGATGACTTCTCGGTCTTAACTTGGTCAACCAGGAAGCCGCCAATGAGGCCGGTAACTAACGCGGCGACGACCTTGAACATCGCAAAAGGCCACCCAAGCATCGAGGCGGTTACCATCACAGAATCGACTCCCGTTTGAGGTGTCGAGATCAAAAACCCGACGGTCGACCCATCACTGGCGCCCTCTTTTTTAAGAGACATCGCGGCTGGAATTACACCGCACGAGCACAGTGGCAGGGGTACGCCGAAGGCAACCGCACGGAATACCTGGCCCATGCCTTTTCCGCCCAATCGCTGACTCAAATACTGTTTCGGTAGCCACACGTGCAGCAGGCTTGCCACGGCAGTCCCGGCAAATAGCCATGGCGCCAACTCCAACATGAGATGCCACAAATTCGTTAGATAGATCATCAGATTTGAGGGCGCTCTTACATTCTGTTAGTTGCCAAGAACATCTGTTTTCCTCGTCAGGTGTCCAGCGGAAAGTGTAAACCACCCTCCACCACTCCTAGTTAAATATAGCGGCTATCGTGGGTTGGGTGCTTACTACAGAAGGATTGCGGTCACCGAGAATCCTGCGCCCAGCTTGATTTTCCGTTATTGTTTTCGCTTTTGGCACTGTTGAATCAATTACAAGGCTCATCTCCGTTTGCAGTTTACCCGCCGTTCAGGCCAAACATATCAGCGACCTAGTGCCTGCCCTGAGTAGACAGCATTGACTGGACGTCTGCATGTTCACCGTGGCTAAGAGAACCCGCTATTACTCCCTAGTTGTGGTCTGTAGCGGTGTGGTGCTGTTTGGCTCGGCCATTGATGTCAAAGGACAGTCGACGAACAGTGCGCAAGGGGGCAGGCCTATCGTCACTGCTGTGGCCATCGAAGAACCACCGATATTGGATGGTGATGTGCTGGCAGACTCGGTGTGGGTAAATGCGTCCGTAGCCACCGGCTTTCAGCAAAGTGCACCGGATGATGGTCAACCAGCTACGGAGCGGACGGAAATCCGTGTCGCCTTTACCTCCGACACGTTGTTTATCGGGGTGGTCTGTTATGACAGCGACCCCTCATCGATTGTTGTGAGCGATAGTCGTCGCGATTCGTCGATGAATAACGCGGATAGTATCCAAATCGTGCTCGATACCTTTCACGACCGGCAAAATGGTTTTGTTTTTGGTACAACACCTGCGGGCCAGGAGTATGACGGACAGGTCATTAATGAAGGTGGTAGCCGTAGCTTGTTCGGAACCGGGGGGCGTGGAGGATTTTCCCGAGGTGGTGGCGGAGGTTTTAATCTTAATTGGGACAGTGCGTGGCAGGTTCGCACCTTGGTGTCTGACATTGGGTGGAGTGCGGAGTTTGCGATCCCATTTCGAACACTCCGCTTTCCAGCACGCACGCAACAACTTTGGGGAGTCAATTTTCAGCGCAATCTTCCTCGGCGCAATGAAACAGCGTATTGGGCCGCTTTGCCTCGCCAATACAACCTGTACAGGGTATCAATGGCCGGGCAACTTGAAGGTTTAGTTACACCGGCTGGCAATGCAAGAAATCTCCAGTTGACGCCGTATGTCGTTGGTGCCATGCGCAAGCGAGACGGTGTCCCAAGCAGGCGTACGGTTGTTACCGGGGATATGGGGGTGGACCTGAAATACAGCGTGACACCAGGTTTGACCTTGGATGCCACCTACAACACCGATTTCGCTCAAGTTGAGGTCGATGACCAGCAAGTCAATTTGGATCGGTTTAATTTGTTTTTTCCTGAGAAGCGGGCATTCTTCCTCGAGAATGCAGGGGCGTTTACCGTTTCAAATGAAGGAGCTGCGCGGCGACCAGACCTTGGCCAAACCGAACTCTTTTTTAGCCGTCGGATCGGTATCAGTGCGACAGGGCAACAGATTCCAATCTTGGCTGGCTCGCGTCTGTCTGGAAAAGTTACGGACAAGACCACAGTCGGGTTACTCAACATGCAAACGGAAGATATTGGCGGGATCGCGCCTGCTAATAATTTTTCGGTCG
>DTWD01000606.1 GCA_012963185.1 Acidobacteriota bacterium | reverse complement strand
TCTACCGTGGCGTACGTTTTGAAGTGAAAATAAGCAACATTGGCAAACGCCAGCAGCAGCAGCAACATCTTGAGCCAGAAGTGGAAGTTTGAAAAATACGTCAGCGGCTTACTATAAAAAAGCAACGCGCCCGTTACGAACGAGACGATCCCACCGACGAGCTGATATGGAAAGAGGCGTTCCTGCGCGTCGGTAATCGACGTCGACCGATTGCCAATACCAGCCAATCGAAAATCCATCATCATGACCAAGCCGGCAAACAGAGCCATCGAAAGCACGTGAGACGTCAGCAAAATCGGAAACGCATTCAAGGACTCTCGAAGCCAGACACTGCTCGGCAGCGCATCCGCCCACGCAAACACACCGCGAATCATGATCTCTTTGTCATCCTAATCACGTAACTCTCTACGCCATTTACTGCCCAAAGACTTACTACGGAACGCAACGTTCCTTGGGCGGATCTGAGTAACTGTCCCGGTAGACGCCATGACAGTTCGAACACGCCTCAGCAATATAATTCGTCGCGTCAATCACCTCATCCTGGCTCTTGTTTAGAGCCGCTCTATAAGCAATTTCACCAGCCTCACGTAAACCGCGCGTAAACTCAGCCCAGTTGTCCTGATCGATTGGAACAGGTTGCCCATTTTCACAGGTCCGCCCAGGAAGTGTAATCAGGTTTGCAGCTTCCGCAAGGGCGATAGCCGCATTCTCGACACTTTCCCAACCAGTGTAGACCCCTGCAAACCGTGCAGACGCGCCACCTTCATTTGCATTCGACTCATCTGGAGGCGCACCAGGGTCAGTACTTTGCGCATCAAAAAGAATATTTGAATTCGGGAACAAAATCCCTCGCATCACCTCGGCGAGGTCTCCTGCCGGCGCCGCTGGTGGATTCTGCTGGGCAGCGGCCGTGCCAGCGACCAACATCATTGAAACTACGAGACTTAGCACTCGCATGTCGTCACTCCCTCCAATTACCCCAAAACAAATTTCGAACCGGGAATCCTATCTAGGGCGCGCAGTGTACTCTGTCGATTCGCGCAGGGTCAACCACAGCGTACGCCCTCCCAATCAAAAAAATAACCACAAGTCACGGTATAGTAGGACTCTGACAACAACATTCTTGAAGGAAGGGAACGACATATGGCCCGTCTTGTCACCACCCTGATGATTCTCGTGTTCATAATGCTTGTGAGTGCGTCAGTTCCAGTGGCCGCCGCTGAATCATTAGGCGTAGTTGCAACACAGGACAACCCAATCGCGACATCGGAAGAATCGGTCGCCGCTGGCCGAACCATTTACGGTCGCTTCTGCCGTTCTTGCCATGGGCAACTCGCCGATGGGCGCGGGATGGCCGCACCTGCAGGCTCGCGACCAGCCAATCTCATCGATGCCGAGTGGGACCATGGCAGTAGTGATGCTGAAATCTTCAAAGTGATCAAAGAAGGCATCGCACCAAAGTACGATATGGACGCGTGGGAAGGCCGTGTTTCTGACGATGACATGTGGAATGTCATCAACTACTTGAGGGATTTAGCAGCGAATTAACCATTCGTCTGGCATGACGGCGTACTCGGCGCCAAGCCGGAAGTAGAGTGGTCACACTTAGAGCGACTCCACCAAGGCTCAATCCGATGACGACAATATCCCAGAGCGGACGACGGTAATAGAGAAACGGAAAGTCGAGGCTGTGCAGCCCATGGTACAGCCATCGGTTCAGCCTTGTTAGTCGTTCCTCCTTCCGCACAATTGCACCGCGAGAGGGATCAATATAGAGCCACGTCTCCTCAGCATCGTCATATTTCGCACGAAGTACCGGCAGTGGCCTCGTGCCGCTGCGGTCGTAGTAGTAGGCGTCGTATTCGTCTATCCAACGGGCATCAGCCACTGAAGCCGACGGTATCGCCCGCCGTGCAGCCCCCATGACCTCGTCGTCCGGAAAACGACTAAATAGGCCTCCCGCTGCGGCGGCCCCAATGGATGCGAGTCGCTGACGACCAGTCGCACCATCTTGAGCTCGTACGAACATCCGACCTCGAAACTGCACAAGTTCAAGTTCGTGGGGCGTAAATGATTGGGAAATAGCTGCAACGACGCTCTGCAGATCATCAACGGCGATGCCTTGTAGCCGATAGGGTGCACCCGCAACGGCAGCCTGTTGCTCCGCCGTCGGCGTTGTTCCCGGATGCCACGAAAACGGCTCGAGCGACAAACAGCCACTCAGTATCCATGTGAAAGTCACACACCCAAAGACCAGACCGGCATAGTGATGCCACCGCATAAGACCGCTATACGGTGACCACGACCGTTCTTCACGATCGAAATCATGACGCCGAGGCAACAAAACACACCAGACCCCCCACACCAGGCCAGTGAGAGTCATAACGCAACCAAGGATCGATCCCCAGATCATTGTTTGGAGCCAGAGTGTCGCGTGCTCACGAAAGGGCGTAAAGTACAGCCAGTGCATCACCGCTCCCGCGTACGCCCAACGGCGGCTACGTGCCGTTGTCTCCAAAATCACTTGTCCCGTCCGGTCTGACACGTAGATATGCGTATCTTGCGGATCATCAAACACAATACGATGCAATGGTCGATACGAAATGGCCCCTATCGTCCACTGGTCAGCCCGAGAGAGATGCTGGTCATAGTGGGCAGCTGCGACCCGCGAGGAATCAAAGTCCCTGGCAATCTCGACCGCTTGATCTCGATTTAATCCGAGAAGCCGTTGCCCAGTGTCTGCATACACCGTTGTCCAGCGATCGAGATGCGAAAATCGATACGCCGGCCGTTCACCGACCATGGAAATGACAACCTGTCGCGGTGACGCACCGACAGCGTCAACAGCCTCTTTAGGCGTCACCGCAATCCGCGCTAGATCAAGCGGCCGTAGACGCCGTAGTCGTTCGGACTCTGACAAACTCGGCATTCCCGCGTACATCAGTACAATGCCCGACACGAACCACGTAAGAAACAGCACGCCCCCGACAATGCCGAGCCACCGATGCGTGGAAACCAGCAGGAGACGCCAGTCAAAAGTACCGACCGTCACACCAGAAGTATCACCTGAAACACACCACTAAAAGCTGTCGCCACCCAACGCCACGGTCATTCCAGTACGAACGGAACGCGACAACCCAGGAAACCCAAGTGTCGCCTGATAGCGCTGGTTTAAGAGATTTTCAATACTTAAATACCAAGTCACACTCCGATGCAGTCGGTAGGACCCACTCAGATCGAGCTTCTGATGGCGATCATTCAGATCCCGATTTGGAAGTAACATCGTTGTCCCGAAAAACGCATCACTGAGAAACGTACTGCCATCGGATTTTCCGGCGAAGTACCCTGTAAAGGTAACGTGTCCACGGCCACGTATATACGACGCCATTAAACGCCCCATATTGCGCGGTCGCCCGAACGGCCGCGCCCCCACGAGTGGTGTGAACTGACCGATCTCTATCCCTGGAAACGTCGGATTAATTGCGGGAGTCAAGGCACCGCTACTGAACGACTTTGTCACCTCTACATTGAGCCGCGTGTATGACCCCACGATGCGAAAATCATCGATATAAGCATCCACCGAGGTCTCAATCCCGCGCGCCGTGTATGACGAGGCATTTACCGTTGCCCCAAACGGAACCGCCGCGGCAATGTCGGCTGGCACACCCAGCTGCGGGAGCACCCCACTATTCACGTACTCGACCAAGTCATTGAAGACATTGTCAAAGTAGGACGCACGCAAGCGGATGCGTCTTCCTGCCAAGGTTTGCTCAATCCCAATATCAACGTTACGGCTCCGTTCCGGACCGATGGGTGCAACCTTGAACTTTTTGATCAGTTCAGTTCCATTAGACAAGTCACCGATGAGTTTGAACAACTGTGACTGCTCGTTAAAGACCGACGGTGCTTTAATCCCACGACCGACGTTCACCACGAATTTCGTCTCACCCAGAACACCTTGACCCGACGCTGGGGGCGGGCGAGCATACACTGCAAGAGAAGCGCGCGGCACGACTGCAACCCCAAAAAGACCGTTCTTCTCTAGACCCACACCCGCGGTCCCAAAGATCCGATTGGCTAGGCTGACCCGAGCCTCAACGAACGAACCGGTGTTGGTCCGTTGACTGGTCGGTGTCGTCAATGTCACTCCACCCTGCTCACGCTCAATTCGCACTCCGCCTGCAATATCAAATGTGTCATTCACGTAGTAATTGGCACGACCAAATAAAAACTGACGCGACGTCATCGCATCAAATACCGACGGATAGACACCGCCATAGTCCAAGATCGCTCGGCCAGTTGTCTCATACCCATTGGCTCCGGCGATTGTGACTTCATTACCTAAATAATTCGCACCGAATCCAAATGGATCGAACGCTTCACCTGTGGGTGTTCGGTTATTCAAACTGAACCGACGATCAACCGATCCGAATTGAATGGTGGTGTGTAAGTGATTCGTCAGTTGCGACTTCATCGATGCACTGACATATTCAAGGTCGTTAGCTTGGATTGAGTCGTCAGGCATTCCATAAAATACAAAATAAATATTCCTTCCTGGAAAGACGTGTAAATATATTTTTCCTTGCAGAATAATATATATGAGTCCACTCAACAAAAACAAATCATCATACCTTATACCTTGATGAAATTCTGGAAAAGAGATAAATTTCATTTTT
>DTWD01000605.1 GCA_012963185.1 Acidobacteriota bacterium | reverse complement strand
TCGCGAACGCCACGTTTTGTTAAAACCAAGCCGAAACCCATACGGATGAACTTTTTGTCCCATAACTTAAAGATTCTCTAATCTAGTCGTCAGTCTTTTTTGTTGTTTTCTTAGTGACCTTTTTTTCGGTCGTTTTCTTAGCACCTGTAGTTTCGCGGGCGGCAGCTTTCTTCACCGTCGCCCTCTTTCGCCCACCGGAGGCCGCACTACTTCCTACTGTCTTCTTTGGTTCGACGACTTCGTCGTCAGTTCCACCTACACGTGTCACGACAGTCGTCTTCTCTGGTCTTTGACCGACAGAGACCGTCAAATGTGACGTTCGTTTTATGATGCGAAAGGCCCTACCCATAGGAGCCGCTCGAATACGTTTAAGAGTCGGGCCTTGGTCCGCAAAACATTCGCGCACATAAAAACCACCCTCATCTTCCACGCCGCCTTCTTTTTGTTGCGCATTAGCCACAGCGGAACGCAAGACCTTTTCGATATCCTTCGCAACACCTTTACGCGCAAATCGAAGTGTCGACATCGCCTTGTCCACGTCTTTTCCACGAATAAGATCCAGCACAAGTCGTGCCTTCTGAGGCGACCCACGCACAAATTTGGCCGTAGCGCGACCTTCGATCAAAATCGACCCCCCCCCCTTGCAACGGTAGAGGTCTTCTCACTTTTCGTGGTATGGCCACGAAACAAACGGGTCGGTGAAAACTCACCAAACTTATGACCAACCATGTTCTCCGTCACGTAGACAGGGATAAACTTTTTCCCGTTGTGAACGGCAACGGTATGACCAATCATTTCCGGCACCACGGTAGAACGCCGTGACCAGGTTTTAATAACCTTTTTGTCACCACTCTGGTTCATGCCTTCAACCTTCTCGAGTAATGGAAGATCGACAAACGGGCCTTTTTTTAAAGAGCGACTCATGACAAATAATTCCTCACCGTCATCGTTTCTTTTTACGCGCCAGGATCAAGCGGTCAGAGGCCTTTTTCTTTCGGGTCTTAAAGCCTTTTGCCGGCTGCCCCCAAGGCGAAACCGGATGACGACCGCCAGCCGCATGGCCCTCTCCTCCACCCAATGGATGGTCGACTGGGTTCATCGCGTTCCCACAAACATGCGGTCGTCGACCGAGCCATCGCTGACGGCCCGCTTTCCCGATCCGAATATTTCCATGGTCGAGGTTGCCAACCTGACCGACGGTAGCGAGACACTGCGGCATAATAAGGCGCGTCTCACCAGAAGGCAGGCGTAACGTAACGTACTTACCCTCTTTCGCCACGACCTGTACCGACGCGCCTGCACTACGAGCTAATTGCCCACCTTTCCCAGGTCGAAGCTCAACATTATGCACCTCCGTGCCGAGAGGGATATTTCTTAACGGCAAGGCGTTGCCTGGTAAAATGTCAACCTGCTCGCCAGACAGGACCGTGTCTCCAACTTTCGTGCCAAGCGGATGAAGAATGTAGCGTTTCTCCCCATCAGCATATGTCACTAGTGCAATACGGGCCGAACGATTTGGATCGTACTCAATAGTTGAGATTTTTGCCGGTATATCGAACTTCTCACGCCTGAAATCGATCACACGATAGGCGCGCTTGTGTCCTCCGCCGCGCCACCACATCGTAATCTCTCCGGTATTGTTTCTTCCTCCGGATTTTTTCAACGGCTGGGTCAACGGCCGATACGGTCTCGTCGACGTGATTTCATCAAAGGTTTGCACCGTGTAATTACGACGAGCTGGCGAGGTTGGTTTATATTTCCGATTTGCCATTATCTTCGTGTCCCGCTGCGCTTACGCACCTTCCAAGAAATCAGGAATCTGCTCGCCTGGTTTCAGGCGAACATAGGCTTTCTTCCAATCCGAACGTTGTCCGACAAACCGTCCCTGGCGCTTGACCTTGCCATGCGAAACTGCAGTCCGCACCTCAGCCACTTTTGAACCAAGCAACTGCTCAATCGCACGTTTGATATCAACTTTGGTCGCGTCAAGCGCAACCTCAAAAGCCAATATCTGACCTCCTTCACGGAGTAACGTCGTTTTTTCGGTCACGATCGCCCGACGAATTACGTCCGTCTGTTTCATCTTGCCAAGACCTTTACTAAATGTTCAGCGCCTGACTTCGTGATAATCACGGATCTCGTATCAATCAAATCTCGTGCCGTCACGCGCCCTGACGAAACGACTTGCACACCTGGCAAATTACTTGAAGCACGCAGCAGGTTTTCATCGGGATGCACGTCGATCAGTAAGGTTTTCCCAGACACACCAAGCCCACCAAGCAACTCAACGGCCTTCCGTGTTTTAGGCTCAGCAACCGCCAATTCAGAAAGCACGATTACGGAACCTTCCTGCAGTTTCTGACTTAACGCAGCACGTAACGCACCAAGCGCTACTTTTCGAGGAAGACGATACGCATAACTACGTGGCTGCGGCCCGAACACCACTCCACCGGTTCGCCAAAGTGGATTTCGAGCTTCACCGACACGCGCACGCCCAGTTCCCTTCTGTCTCCATGGCTTTTTACCCGTGCCACTTACAAGGCCTCTTGTTTTAGTCGCATGGGTACCCCGTCGCCGACTGGCCTGTTCGTGAACGACTGACTCCCAGATGAGCGACGTTGCCACAGGTCCGCCGAAGACGGCATCACTCAACTCTAAAGAGTCCACTTTTTTGTTTTCTTCGTTAACCACGTCAAGTGTCATGACATCACACAATTCAAAAACAACGATTACTTGCCCTTCTTCTTCGCGACATTCTCAACGACTTGAGATGCTCGTCGTCTCGGCGACATCACTTTTCGTATTACCACATACGCCCCAGGCGCACCAGGCACAGCGCCGGTCACAATCACCGTGTGCTTCTCCGCATCGACATCAATAACATTTAAATTTCGTACCGTTACCTTGTCAGCACCCATACGACCCGGACCACGCATACCTTTTATAACCCGAGACGGATACGAGGACTGACCAATCGAACCAGGCCCTCGATGATGCATAGAACCGTGGGTGGCTTTACCACCACTAAATCCATGGCGCTTCATAACACCTTGAAAGCCCTTGCCACGACTCACTCCCGTAACATCAACTTGATCACCGGCCTCAAAAAGACTCGCTAAAACCTGTTCGCCTTCTGCCGGAATATCACCATCACTAGTAAACGATAATTCACGCCGAATTCGTGTCGGTGGAACATTCGCGCGAGCATAAAGGCCAGCGACAGGCTTCGACACACGAACAGGCCGGTCTTCTACCAAACCCAGTTGCACTGCGTCATAGCCATCTCGCGCCGAACTTTTCCGCTGTACAACAACACACGGGCCAGCCTTAAGAACAGTGGCCGGCTGTACCTTTCCCTCAGCGTCGAAGACCTGGGTCATCCCGATCTTTTGACCGATAATCCCAGAGACCACTAATTGTGCTCCTTGCCAAATGCTTTAATTTCAACGTCAACACCTGCCGGTAAATCTAGCTTCATTAGAGCATCTACCGTCTGAGGCGTTGGCTCAAAAATATCGATCAACCGTTTGTGAGTTCGTATCTCAAATTGCTCACGTGACTTCTTATCAACGTGCGGCGACCGAAGGACTGTCCACTTGTTCTTATCAGTCGGCAACGGGATGGGACCCGCGAGCCGAGCACCAGTCCGTTTCGCCGTGTCGACAATCTCCGTCGTCGACTGGTCCAGTAGTCGATGATCGTAAGCCTTTAATCGAATGCGAATCTTGTCGCTAAACGTTGCCATTAATTTATTCCACGATTTCTGCAATTGTTCCGGAGCCGACCGTGCGCCCACCTTCGC
>DTWD01000604.1 GCA_012963185.1 Acidobacteriota bacterium | reverse complement strand
TAAGTACCGGCTGATGAATCACGGCACGGGCAATGGCGACCCGTTGCGCTTCACCACCCGACAACTGAGACGGGAAATGGTTCAGTCGATGAGAAATTCCTACACGCTCCGCCCATTGACCGGACAGGTCCGACACGCGTTGAGCCGACCGTCCCATTAATAGCAACGGCAATCCAATGTTTTGTTCCACCGTCAACGTCGGTAGTAAGTTGAAAAACTGAAACACGAATCCAATACGCTCCCGCCGTACCCGGGTCAGCCCATCATCATCCAGTGCGGTTAATGATTCGTCTTCGAGGCGCACCTCGCCTGAGGTCGGGCGATCCATCGCGCCGCAAATGTGCAGAAGTGTGGATTTCCCACAGCCTGAAGGACCGACCAGTGTGGTGAATGACCCAGCCACGAGACCGACGGTCAGTCCGTTGAGAACGGGGATTTTTTCATCTCCCCGCTCATAACTCTTATGGATATCTCTGGCTTCTAAAACGACGACGGCCATCAAGTGGTTAGAATGCTGTTAGTGCGACGTTTCATACTCTTCGCAGTTATATGTGCAAACGTTTTTAGACCGACGAGCGCATCGGCGCAATTCCAAGCCGGAGCCGCTGCTGTTGATATCACTCCAGTTCTCTGCGCCGATGCAGCGGCCGACTCCCGTAACAGCCAGTATGACACCATCCGGGATTGCTACCGATGGGTACACCTTGGCGGGTTTAGTCCGTACGTTCCTTTCCGAACAGACGCGCGACTCGCCACAGGCATCCATGACCCCCTCTGGGCGCGCAGTCTCGCGCTTCGAGACAATACCGGTACTACTATTGTACTAGTCGCCGTTGACCTTCCTGGCCTTGGCCGAAAACACATCGGGCCGGTACGCCGGCGTGTTTCTGCTAGCTACGGAATTCCAACCACTCACATCATCATCCATTCAACGCATACACACTCCGCACCTGACGCGAGCGGATACTGGTCAACACTCATGAGTGGGAACAATCGGCGCTACGGAGAACAGGTACGCACCAAACTCTACGAATCGATCACAACTGCACTCGACAATCTTCGCCCCGCAGACATTCGAACTGCCACCGCGACGCATCTATCGTGCATCGAAAGACAGACTGGTGTACTAAAATCGGATCCGTCTTGTTCTTTTCCTGACAGCAGTGTCGAACTGAGAAATAATCCCGCATCCTATGATCAATATCTCATTCAGCGAGATCAACGTGATCCGATCGTCAGAAACACGCGCATCGTGGCTGCCGCGTTTACAGACACCGCGGCAGGAACCCCTATCGCAACATTCGTGAACTGGCATAACCACCCCGATACACTTGGAAGTAATAATCGACTCATCTCCAGCGATTACCCGCACTATCTCCGGGAATATCTCGAACAAAATGGCGGCGGTTTGGGTATTTATACCGTCGGAACACTCGGCAACCAGATCGGTGGACTCCGAGGCACACCTGTTCCTCTCTGGAACACCATCGGCGAACGGGTCTATGAAACCATTGCGAATGGTTCTCGTCGCCCCGTACTGGTCAATGACGGCTGGGATAAAATCCGATCGACTGGTTATGAAGTCGCAGATGCTGCACTTCAAGCATTGATGCATGCTGCTCCAATAAACAATTCTCGTATTCGTGTTCGAGCAACTAACCTCGATATCCCAATCGATAACGCAATTCACATACTGGGAACGTGGTCGGTCTGGCACGATAGTGTTGAAGCACCAGAAAGACTTCGCTATCACTGGCCTTCTTGCTGGGGAACCCTGGGGTGTGTCCGTGCAGAAGTCAGTCTGATCGAAATTGGTGACTTGAGCCTGCTTACAGCACCGGGTGAAATCGATCCCGCCTATGCGCTCGGGCGCACCAAAAGCACTGCGCACTACGGTCCGCCTTGGGGGTCATGGAAGTTTCCAGCCATTCACGGTATTGATGACCGTATGCCT
>DTWD01000603.1 GCA_012963185.1 Acidobacteriota bacterium | reverse complement strand
CACTGAGTCTGAGGCGGGGGTGAACCCACGAAAAAGTACAAAAACTTCTAAATTTAGCTCCCACGGAGCTCGATGATGATTTCAAATCGAAAATACCCAAGCAGTCTCGTAGTTGCATTTGTTGCCCTCACGCTGGGAGCTAGCCATATGGTGACAAATGCCTTCGCACAGCCGTACCCGAACCCGTACCGACAAGTTGACGGCTGGGCAAAACTACCAGGCGGACGCACGATGGGCGCGGTCGGTGGAGTCACAATGGACAACGACGGCCGACACATCTGGGCGGTCATTCGTTGTGACGCCTCCGCGCCAGAACGCTTTGGCAACGAATGTCTCGACTCCGACCTTGATTCGGTTATCAAGTTCGCTCCGGACGGGTCTGTGGCCGAAAGTTTTGGCGGGGGTCTGTTCATTTGGCCTCATGGAATCGATGTTGACCCGGACGGCAACGTCTGGGTGACAGATGCAGTCTCTGAACAAAGGACCCCTCCAGGCACCCGTGGCCATCAGGTCATCAAATTTAGCCCAACGGGTGAAAAACTCATGACGCTGGGCACACCAGGTCAAGCTGGTGGCGGTCGAGATCACTTCAACGCACCCGCTGATGTCGTTGTCGCCGATGACGGCAGTGTTTTCGTGGCTGACGGACACGCGAACACAACCAACAACCGTGTCGTTAAGTTCGCAGCCGATGGTTCCTATGTGAAGGAATGGGGCAAAACTGGTTACGGCCCCAGTGAGTTTCGTACGCTTCACGCGATCGCGCTCGACAATGACGGTCGCCTTTACGTAGCTGACCGATCCAATAACCGGATTCAGATCTTCGACCAGGAAGGCGAGTTCATCAGCCAGTGGACACAATTCGGGCGTCCCAGCGGCATCTTCTTCGACGACCACGGACGCATCTTTGTTGCCGACTCAGAATCTGACGACGTTCAGAACCCCGGCTGGGAAATGGGTATTCGTATCGGGGAAGCCAAAACCGGCTGGGTACACGAATCCATTCTCTACCCGTGGGGTGACCCACGAAGTACGATTGGAAATGGTGCTGAATTCGTAGCCGTCGACGGAGAAGGAAATGTCTACGGTGGTGAACCCGCTCCGCGCAACCTCCAAAAATACGTGAGAGTTCGACCGTAAATCATCGCACCGACGAACGACCATGTTATCGACAGGGAAACGCCGATTGCAGGGCACGAAACACTAACGCCGTATCCGATTCGTACAAAACATCTGGATGCTGTCTCAGGTACTGTACGACCACCCAGACCGCCTGCGCCGCCGTAATATCGCCCGGGACGCAAACTCGGTCGCCCATCAATGTGCCTGCTGAATCTGCCACCCCACGGACCAGTCCCGCACAGTAGCCCATCCCGAAAGGATCGACCTCAAAAGTCTCCTCACGACCGGCACCCGTACGACCCAAAAATTCAAAGTAAAGCCCACAGTCCCTCTGAAGTTCGTGTCCGGAACCAGTTCGCCCTTGTGTGGCATGGCTGATATCGGTGGGCCGTGTGGTGACAAGAAGCGCAATGACAAGAACTCCGGCCCACCTCGACAGCTGTTTCATCTCTCTTCCAAAAGTATTTGCCAACAGGCACAGTCAGTATACGCTTGGCAGATGCACGTAACCATGTGCCCGACACAGTGAACGACCAAGAGAGCATTCGGTCACTCGTCTATCAATCATCGATTAACGGCTTTGTACCTAAAACTATTAGAGCAACAAGGTCTCATCATGAATACGCGACAACTATTATTGAGAGCTACGACCGCCCTGCTTTTTATATCTGTCGCCATGTCCGTTTCTGTCACGTCAGAAGGTGACCACCAGGAATTATCGCTCGGCAATTTTCAGTTGGAGAGTGGTACGACCCTGCCAGACGCTCGACTCGCCTATGTGACGTATGGGACGCTGAACGAAACGCGAACAAATGCGGTTCTACTTCCCTCATGGTACGGCGGAGACCATCATGGATATGACTTTCTCATCGGTCCCGATAAAGCTTTCGACCCCGCACGGCATTTCATTATCGCCACTGACCAATTCGCTGACGGCCTGTCATCTTCTCCGAGCAACACGCCTCCACCATTTGCCGGACCGGACTTTCCACAGATCGCGATTCGAGACAATGTCTCGGCGACGCACCGACTGATTACCGAAGTATTCGGTATAGAGCGTTTGGCGGCGGTTGTGGGATTTTCTATGGGTGCACAACAGGCGCTGCAATGGGCCGTGAGTCACCCGGAAATGGTCGACGCGATCGTCGCATATTGCGGAAACGCGAAAGAGTATCCATTTGGCATTGCACGACTCGAAGGCGCAAAAGCATCGATCATGGCGGATGCCGCCTGGAATAATGGGCGCTATTCTGAGCCACCAGAAATCGGACTGCGGGCGCTCGCACGCCATTGGGCTGCATGGGGCAGCTCCCAGGAATGGTGGCGACAAGAACTCTTTCGCGAATCAGGTGCCGATTCTATCGAGGAATGGGTCCGTAACTCGGAAGACTATTGGCTCACCAAAGACGCCAATAATCTCTTGTCTCAGGCTATGACCTGGCAAACCCATAATGTTGGTGACACGCCCGGATTCAATGGGGATTTCGAAGCAGCGCTCCATTCAATTCGAGCGCGTATTCTCCTGATGCCCTCTGCAACCGACCTCTATTTTCCTCCCGAAGATGCTGAGTACGAAAGTACACTTATCCCTAATGCTGAAGTACTGATGATTCCCTCTATCTGGGGACACCGTGCCGGCATCGGGACAAACCCAGCCGATGTTGAATTCTTGAATGATGCAATTAGGCAATTTTTGGAGTGAATGAAACAAATTCGTACCAAGGAAGTATTACATCTTAAGAAATATAACGACGACCCGGCAAGACACGGGTATCATTACGTCTCGTTTATCGAAATTACCGTCTCGCAGCCTTGAGCGCCAACTATCAAGCCAACGAGACACGGAGGACCACCATGAAACGTATGCTACTTCTCGCCCTTGGCATCCTGACCATCTCACCAAGCGCGTATGCCCAATCAGATTCAGAACTCATTGAACAGAGCCTGGCGGCAGCACCGCGTCGAGCTCGTGACGATGCGTCCGTGATCAAATGGAGTGCCGACCATACGTACACGACGATTAAGGAAGGCACGAATACGGTGGTCTGCTACAGCAGAGCCGACGAACGTGACCGGCCACCGTTTGCTGTGCAGTGCACCGTCAAGGCCAATCTCGACCGCGTCGCACAAAACAGGGAATTTAGAGCGGACAGCTCGGACAACGCCGGGAACGGAGCCTTAGTCGCCGCGGCTGCTGAAAATGGAACCCGCGTGGCAGTGGAATACGGCTCCTTTTTCAGTTCGATGAATGGACAAGACCAAGCGAGTGCCGGTGTGCATACAACCATCTCGATGCCGAACGCCACCATGGCCTCAGCTGGCTTTCCAGAAAACCGGGACCAAGGCGGCGCATTCATTATGGCGGCGGGCACGACTGAAGCACACTTGATGCTTCCGTAAGCGACCGATAGTCGACTACCACTGAAGTCTGCCTCTCACCACACGTCAAGGTGGGAGGCAGATTCCGTTTTACTCAAGTAGTTTTTACGTTCTCGCTATCGCGCTTGTCGTTCTTCCAAGCGCGCCCCACCTAATGCGTTCGGTACGGAGTAGTTTCCTTCGTGACACGCGTACTCAAACTGAACATAGTCGTCATCGCGGTCGTACGGAAACGCCGCCGTCCACGGGACCGCGTACGTTTCTGGGTCATCCATACGGATGGTGTAGTGCAGCGCTTTCGGGCCGGCTACGGTGAGTCGCTCCACCACCCGTTGCGCCTCAGACTGACGAGAACGTGTCCCAGCCGTGGGACCACGCATATTTTGAACGGCCTTGAAGTTCGTCGATTCAATGACCAACGTATTGCCATCCCAATGGCCACGTGGGTCACCTTCCCATTGACGAATCTCATCATCAACATGAGGACTGTCTGTGATTGGGATAATGCGCACGTTGTGAATCATCTCGCTATGAATCACAACATAGCCTGGGGGTTGCAGGATCAACGTCCCGTTGTTGTACTCCGTCGGCATCATCATACCGAGGACACCGCGTGAAATACATCGGTCCCCAGATTCCATGTTTGCATAAGAATCGTGGAGTTGAGCGAGATTCATCGCCACTGACTCGCGTGCGTCAGCTGTTCGTTCAGGGATACGCCCAGTAGCTGGCTCAACAATAATTGACGGCTGTCCAATATCGGTCGGCGTATCAAAATACCAATCAAACCAATACAGACCATAGCCCCCAACTCCACCTTGATTATTTTCATGACCCTGCCATTCCGACCGAGTAATACGACCTTCTCCACGTGCCCGTGCCCGTACCTGCAATTCCTCTATCGTCAGGTCCTGCCCCGAAAGTTCTTCCGGAAGTTCCAAGGGCGTAAACATCGCACGCGTGTTATTCCACATGCCTTGAATGTCCAGCTGGCCATCGGCGAGACGGCTAGGGGTCCACGCAGAGGTTGCATCTCGGTCTTGAGCACCAACGACCGACGGAATTACAAATACAACACTCACAGCAACCGTAAAAATCAATCGAATCATGGTCATTACAATCTTATTCCTCCGTTACCTCCTTAATCGTTCTAAGGTGAGCCCTCGGAAGCTTCTTTTTCCCGTGCACCAGCCAGAATAACCGCCATCGAATAATTTCCCTCGTGGCACGCGTACTCGTAAATGTTGTCTGAATTTGCAATCATCGGCACTTCATAAGTCCACGGCTTCGTCCAGGTGAGCGGGTCATTCACCGTTACCGAATATAACAAGCCATCTGACGATATCCGTGTAAAACGCTCGGTCAATTCCAACTCCGCACTCGCGCCTCCGCGCATAAAACTGGTCTCCCGAAGAAAGTTTTTCGTCTCAACAACAAGGGTGCCCCCGTCCCAATAGCCACGCGATTCACCTGTCCATTGACGAAGCTGCGTGTGTGGACGTCCGTCAAGCGGCACAACCCGAGGGTTGTGATTCATTTCGTTGTAGAGCACAACCGTATCAGCGGTCTGAAAAATCTGAACGTTATTGTTGTACCCGCCTGGTGTCATTGGGGGTCCGGAATTAAAACCGGTCACACACCGCACCTGGAGTCCATTCGGACCGAGATCGTCGACCCACCCGCCCGGCGTTGGTTCATGGGGGCCCGTACCCTTACGCGCCTCACTCATCGCTACACGCGCACGCTCGGCTGCGGGAGTGAGGGCGGGGATACGGCCATCAGGTGGATCAACTACGAGCGAAGTCCTCATGGTCTCGATCACTGATGTCCCGCGATCGAACCAGAACGTGTTGTAGTTCCCGACTATGTCTGCAGGTACCTCATCGTCGCGCCCCTCATCTTGAAGCGCCCGGATGTTCTCGATTTCAGCAGCTTCTTCCGCCGTCAAGAACGGCTTATCGGACAACGCTTCTGGACGCTCCATTGGGGTAATCGTTCGGAAATCCCAGACCCCCTGCAAGTCCGGTTGGCCCGACGGTGTCCGTGGAAAATCCTGGGCGACGACAGGAATAATCATCGCCACAGCCACTACAAGGCTCATCGCCGTACTACAAATGATTCGGCGCATCATATCCTCATCCTTACTTGTATTGGCCGGTAATTACTCGCAGCATAGCATGCTTAGAACGTAATCTATGCTATCGTCCCCAGCGGTTTTCATCTTACTACTCGGAGTGCACCTGTGACTGACTCTCAGACCAAAGAAACACTCACTTTCCAGACTGAAGCCCGACAACTACTTCAGTTGATGGTTCACTCGCTTTATTCGAACAAAGAAATTTTTCTCAGGGAATTGATCTCAAATGCTTCCGATGCGTGTGACAAACTCCGCTTCGAAGCACTGACGGAAACGCAACTACTTGAAGAGGACTCAGAACTCGCGATCCATCTTCATATTGATACGGATGCCCGAACGATCACGGTGACGGACAACGGCGTGGGTATGTCGCGTCAAGAGGTTATTGAACAGATCGGCACCATCGCAAAATCTGGCACTAGAGAATTTGTCCAAACACTAACCGGTGACCAGGCAAAAGACGCGCAACTCATTGGCCAGTTCGGCGTCGGGTTCTACTCTTCATTCATCGTCGCAGACCGAGTCACATTGACGACGCGACGTGCCGGCCTCGCTCCCACCGATGCGGTGCGCTGGGAAAGCAAGGGTGAAGGAGATTACACACTAGAGTCGGTCTCTCAAGACTTACGCGGAACAGAAGTTACTCTTCATCTTCGAGAAGACGAAGACGAATTACTCTCAGGCCATCGAATCCGTACCATTCTGCGAAAGTATTCGGACCACATCACCATCCCAATCTTTATGCCGAAGGAAGCCCTCCCCTCTGAAGATTCAAACGATAGTGGTAACGCACCGGACACAGCCGGAAGTAGCGAAGTCGAAAAGGTCAACCAAGCCTCCGCTCTTTGGACCCGCGCAAAATCAGAGATTACCAAAGAGCAATACCACGAATTCTACAAACATGTCGCACACGACTTCAGCGAACCCCTGACCTACACACACGCCAGAGTTGAAGGACGGCAAGAGTACACAGTACTTTTTTATATACCGCAGCAAGCCCCCTTCGACTTGTCCGATCGCGACCAACGACATGGCATCAAACTGTACGTTCGTCGCGTGTTCATCATGGACGGAGCGGAGCAGCTAATGCCTGGCTATCTCCGATTCGTCAGGGGGCTTATCGATTCCAATGATCTCCCCTTGAATGTATCGCGGGAAATTCTCCAACATTCGCGTGACGTCGAAGCCATGAAAACGGCTTCTGTGAAGCGTGTCCTTAGCCTACTTGAAGACCTTGCCAAGAACGAACCTAGCCAGTACGAGGCGTTCTGGAAAGAATTCGGTCGCGTGCTCAAAGAAGGAGTTGGCGAAGATTTCGCCAATAAAGAACGTATCGGTGGCCTTCTGCGATTCGCCACAACGCACCACGATAACAACAGCCAAACAGTGTCACTTGCTGAGTATGTGGACCGCATGAAGGACGGCCAAGACTCAATCTATTACATCACCGCTGATAGTTTCTCAGCTGCACAACACAGCCCACACCTTGAAATTTTTCGGGAGAAAAACGTCGAAGTCTTGCTGCTACATGACCGGGTCGACGAATGGTTGGTAGCTCATCTGAACGAATTCAGTGGCAAAACATTACAGTCGGTTACGAAGGGCGACCTTAACCTTGGCGAACTGGCCTCAGAAAACGCTACCGCAGAAGTCGAGGCAAGAAAGAAAACAGCGGATGACTTCAAGCCCCTTCTGGAGCGTATTCAACAAGCGCTTGGCGATAAGGCCAAAGAAGTACGTCTTACAGACCGCCTGACGGAATCACCGGCCTGTCTTGTTACCGAGCAAGATGGCATGAGCGCTAACCTCGAAAGAGTACTACGCGCCGCCGGCCAAGCAGTTCCCGACGTCCCACTTGTTCTTGAGATTAATGCTGAGCATCCAATCGTCGCTCGCCTAAAGGATGAGACCGATGACTCTCGATTCGTCGACTGGAGTCATATTCTCTTTGACCAGGCCATGCTGGCCGAAGGCGGACAACTCACAGACCCGGCGGCTTTTGTAACGCGACTCAATGCGTTGATGCTCACAATGGCCGGAGGACCCAAATCTCAAATTTGGACCCCCGGCAGCTAACATCGACTACACCGTCACCGCTCATGCCAACCTAGGACTACCCATCACCCTGACGAATCCGATCGATTTTCTTCTCCCGGTCAGCCTCAAAATGCGAGAGGTCACGCCGATACCGAGCTTCCAGTTCCTCGCGTGCAGCCGGGTCAAACGTCGATGCCATCTTTGATTGATGCAAAATCTTGCACTCGGCAAGTTTCGCTTCATAGTCCTGGCGCGCAGCAGAAATGGCTTCAATCTGTTCAGAGCCCAAATCTGTGGCCACCGAGCCGCTTACTTCATCCTGTGCCTTAAGTTTTTCCATCGCTAGCTCGTAGGCACTCTTGGGAGATTGGTCCGTCACCTCAGGCTTCCTCCTTGGTTATCTCACACCAGCAATCTCAACGACAACATCCCAGTAAAACCGTAAAAACCGATACAACTCATCCTCAAGAATCCGTTCCTGGTCACTATGTGCCGCAAATCCCAGAGCAATATCTTCAATATCAGTTGCCGGACCAACACCATAGCACCGCATACCCTTAGCCCGTAGGTACGCCATATCAGTCGCACCAGTACTCATTGTAGGCAGAGTTGTAGCCTCATAGTGCCTAGCAAGCATCGATTGGATAATTTCAAACGGTTGAGAATCCAACGGTCCGTTGTCCGCAACCGGCCGAGTATCTCGGGGGATATACGACGCCGTGACAGTCGGATCGTTAATAACATTGCCAAGTGTCTGTAGCAGGACCGCAGGATCTTCATCTGGCAACATACGAACGTCAAGCGTCGCTACTGCTTCGCCAGGAATAACGTTGACCTGATATCCGCCATCAATAATCGTGGGAGATATTGACGTCCGTAGCATCGACGAATGCCTCGGTTCGTATTCCAATAAATACTCGGCAGCTCGTAAGGCCGCCTCGGCATCTGTTCCGATCGCGGCTCGATAGCGGGCTGCGTCTTCGGGTGAAGACAAACGCGCCAATCTTTCAAAATAGGCCGTGGTTGTTTCATTGGTACGAACCGGAGATTGCCAGTTTGCAACTGCAGTAACCGCAGCCGCCAAGCGCACAACCGGATTAGTCAAACGCGGCACTGACCCGTGTCCCGCTGGCCCACTGGCCGTTAACTGCACAGCACGAGGGATCTTCTCAAGTGTTTCGATTGAGGCAAACCGAACTTCGCCGCCCCGGCGCTGAACACCACCCGCTTCAGCAATGCAATACTCCGCTTCAATTTCTTCATAATGCTCGTTGACCATAAACTCAATGCCAACGCTCGTATTGATCTCTTCGCCTGCTTCGGCCAAGAAAATTACATCGCGATTCAATGGAACATCAAATCGCTTCAGGAGCAGCATCACAGTCAACGCCGTCGCAACACTATCTTTGTCATCGAGAGTGCCACGACCGTATATGTGGCCACCCTCACGCGTGGCGCTAAATGGAGGATGCACCCATTTTTCAGGGTCCACACTCACAACGTCGGTGTGGGCCATTAACAGTAACGGGTCCCGAGACCCGTCGCCGCTAAGCCGTGCAACGACATTCGGGCGTCCCGACTCACGAGTAAACACCTGAACCGGAATACCTTCCTGCTCAAGCATCTCCACAACATAATCTGCGGCCGGCTGTTCCTTCCCAGGTGGATCAGTGGTGTCCATACGGACAAGCGCCTGAAAATGCCGCAGCAGCTCTGGTTCTATCGCGTCCCATTGTGGCCTTGTCGCCTGTGCCTGCGACGACGTAGCAATCAGCCAAACCATACACACGCAGGCAACTACAAAACTCACACGAAACACTCTACACATCGCAACACTTTTATCCTTATTGTTATGTCTCACATTTCCCTATGACGACGCCTGACCGTTCTATCGCTCGAGCGCTTGGCGTTCCTCGGCGCGCGCGCCGCGAAGGAGATTCTCCATCCCATAGTTACCTTCGTGACACGCATATTCGTACAGTGGAAGGTCACTGGTGTTCATGGGCAATCGACCACTAAATGATCGAACAAAACTCGCTGCATCGTTTATTGTGAACTCATACATCAGGCGTCCATTGTCTACACGAGTAAAACGTTCTTCTAAATGTAATTCCTCGGCTGACCCCAATGCGAGACCTGTAATCCCAAAACTAGCCGTGCGGTCTGTGAAATTCGTGGTGTCGACAACGAGTGTGTCCCCTTCCCACCGACCGCGAGAGCTCCCCATCCACTGGCGGATGTCATCATTCAAATGGGGCCGTCCATCAATCGGTATCACGCGGACATCATGGTTCATCTCTACTAATAGCACAACGGCCTCAGACGTCTGAAAAATCTGAACGTTGTTGTTATAGCCTCCTGGCAACAGCGGCGGGCCGGTGCTGAAACCAAGAAGACAACGCTCCGCTAACCCGCGTTCTTCAGGACCGGCAGTACCAAACCCGCCCACCCGGATCCGTACCGGTTGACCATCACCAGCCAGTCGACCCTTCTCCCTAGCAACCGCATCAGGAGTCAATCCAGGAATCTGGCCGTTTGGCGGGTCAACAATAAGTGATGCCTGCGTTAATGCTGTTGCGCGACTGCGATCGGTCCAGACAGCTTGGCTATAAGCACCTGGGTCCCCAGGTGGCGCCGCAAGATCACGCGCCAGCGCTTCAGCATTCGCCTCTTGAGCAAACGTGGCGGCCTCTTCGTCAGTGAGTGTTCCCCTTTCACCAAATTCGTCAGGACGTTCCAGTGGTGTAAAGGTCCAGTAATCCCATATCCCTCCGATATCAGGGTCCCCCCACGGGGTGCGTAACGGTTCGGATGACTGAGCAAACGGCAAAGACGGCATTATTAATAGCACCCCGACCGTCAATAGGGTCTGTAGTCTTAAATGCATATGTACTCCTCCGATACTTCACCATGCTACGTCGTTTTACGCCAAACCATCAGGTCAGGTATAGACTGACCTCAATGTCTTATCAACCTCGCACGAATCTCGATGATCTTACTCGGCGTCGTTTTCTGCGAGGAATCGGTGGCTTCGCTGCGATGGCCGCCTCAGTAGGACCCACGCGAACGCTTGCAACACAGACCGACCGCGTCACAATCCAAGAGGTCAATGCATATCCAATCTACATCAATCAACGGTCCGATGGACTACTAGATCCACCGACTTTCAGCGGAGACGATGACCCCCGTCGGTGGAGCTACGGAGGACCATTCGAGCAACTGCCGTCAGCCATCATTGCGATCATCAAGACAGACCAGGGAATTACTGGGTTCGGAATGGGCGCCGGTGGAACGGCGGCGCGGGAAATTATCGACGGTCACCTGAAACACCTCTTAATCGGTACGAACGCACTCAATCCTGAGCAACTGTGGGACCAGATGTACACATCAGGTGTGCTCTACGGACGCCGCGGGTTATTCACGATGGCGTTAAGCGCAGTCGACAATGCCGTGTGGGATATTGTCGGGAAACATGCTGGACGCCCACTCACACAACTGATCGGCGGGACACCACGAGACCGACTACCGCTCTACCAAACTGGCGGCAACATTAGCGAGGGGAAAGCCCGCGGGATTCGAAACTTCAAACTGTCCGCTCGCGTGGGTCCCCACACGAGCACAGCCGACCAACAACGGGTCGTCGATGCCATTCTGGCAGCACGAGATGAGTTAGGCCCAGATGGCAACTTGATGACCGACTGCGTATCGCGGAATGGAACTGTCGAGTGGGCTGTCCGCTTTGCAGAACAGGTCCGGCCGGCCGGCCTCTATTTCATGGAGGAGCTTCTGTCACCAGACAATGTCTTCGGCTATGCCGAATTAGTCAAACACATCGGCGGTCAAGGACCAGCGTGGACCCGCGTCGCATGTGGGGAACACGAATATGCGGAGCACGGATTTAACGTACTCGTGCAGAATCAGGCGGCCGAAATTCTGCAACCCGACATCACCTGGTGCGGTGGATTGACGGCCGCTAAACGCATTCGAGACCTCGTTGAAGGAGCCGGCCTTGAGTTGATTCCACATCGTGGTGGCAGTGTCTGGGGACTCCCGGTCGCTCTTACGGCATCCACCTGCACAATGGCGGAAAGCTTCCCGGCAGGGTCACCGATCCTGGATGCGATGACCCCCCCACTCAATGACGGCCATTACGTTGTGCCAACGACCCCTGGATTCGGAAGTAGGTTAACCGAGAAAATGGTTCTGGACTCTCGCTTACCTGGGACCTATTAGTCCTCTTTCCACGGGTTGTTCGCAAAGATCGCAAGTTCGACCCACAGCGCACGTGCGGGCATTCTTAAGGCCGCCATAATCGTCTCGGCAATATCAGACGCGTATAGCTTGTTTGGGTTATTCCGGCCGGTCTTTCCCATCCAATCAGTCTGCACCTCGGACGGACAGATACTCGTCACACGAATGCCGTATCGTCGTAGTTCGGCCTGCCAACACTGCGTAATACCCCGCACGGCCCATTTACTGCCGGCGTAGACCGTCTGACCTTTGGCACCCTTCGTACCGGACGTCGACGCAATATTAATGATCGCCCCACTTTGCTGCGCTTTCAGTAAAGGAACGACTCGGTTTCCCATATCGACCAGCCCAAACACATTCGTATCAAACAGCGTCTTCATCTTCGATATCTCAATCTGACCGAGTTCACCGAGATACCCAAAAGCTGCGTTGTTAACCAGCACATCGATACCGCCCATCACCTCAAGACAAGTATCGACAGTCCGTTGATTGTCGTCTCCGCTCGACACGTCCGCTTGTATCCCATGAGCGGCCGTGTTTGACTGCACTTTGTTAATTAACTCTTGGTTGCGCCCGGTAAATACAACATCATGCCCGTCGCCGCGATTTACTCGAAGCGGCCGGAGACGAAGACGGCACCAAGCTGATTACGGACAACTGTCGCGAGGTGATCGAGCACGGCGACACATGGTGCGCCGGCACCCGAGCCGATCGCCAGCAGCACCAGCGTCGCCTGCGCGGCGAT
>DTWD01000602.1 GCA_012963185.1 Acidobacteriota bacterium | reverse complement strand
GTCTTACCCAAAACCAAGTAGCCCACGTACTCCAGCAGAGGTAAAATCAGACCGCATTACGAAATTCCGTGACAGACACTGCGTCGTGCAGGCTAGCGCGGACACCTAGAAAAAGAGTAGGGAGTTGGAATGACAGACCGGATTAAGGCGGGTGCGCTTCAGGTTGACAAACAGTTGTATGACTTTATTAACGACGAGGCGCTGCCGGGCACAGGGGTCTCCCAGCAATCGTTCTGGGCAGAATTCGACCGTTTAATCCACGGCCTGTCTGGGAAAAATCAGAGGCTTTTGGACAAACGTGAAGATCTTCAACGGCGTATCGACGACTGGTACCAGGAAAACCGAGACCAACCGATTGACCTAGATGAATACAAAACTGTCCTACAAGAAATCGGGTATCTGGTTCCGGAACGGGAGGACTTTACGGTCACGACAGATAACATCGACCAAGAAATTTCCACCATCGCTGGACCGCAACTTGTCGTTCCCGTAACAAATGCGCGATACGCGCTTAACGCTGCAAATGCTCGATGGCAAAGCTTGTATGACGCACTCTACGGAACGGACGCAATTCCAGAAAACGATGGAGCAGAAAGAACCAGCCAATACAACGTTGTGCGTGGTGACCGAGTCATCGCTTGGGCGCGAGATTTCTTGGATTCCGTCGCGCCGCTCACGGCTGGTCGGCATCGTGACACAACTGCCTATGCCGTGGTTGGTGGTGCACTCTCAGCAACGCTCAAAGACGGGGCTACCGTTGGATTGGCCGACCCAGCAAAACTGGCAGGCTATCGTGGGGACGCCGGAACTCCTTCGACGGTCTTACTTCGTAATAACGATCTACACGTGGAAATCAATATCGACCGTGACCATCCCGTTGGAAAAGACGATGCAGCTGGCGTACGTGATGTCATTGTGGAAGCGGCGACCACGACCATCATGGACCTGGAGGACTCGGTTTCAACCGTCGACGCTGAGGATAAAGTCGTTGCCTATCGAAACTGGCTTGGCTTGAACAAAGGTGACTTGACGGACCGCTTCGAAAAAAGCGGTCACATGATCGACCGGAAGATGAATCCCAACCGCGCATATACCGCGCCAGATGGGTCGACATTTTCATTGCCTGGCCTGAGCCTCATGTTGATCCGCAACGTGGGCCATTTAATGACTAACCCAGCAATCTTGGATAAAGACGGTCGCGAAGCCCCGGAAGGAATTCTCGACGCGATGATCTCGTCAATGATCGCGATGCACGATTTACAAAGTCGGCAAAATAGTCGAGCCGGTTCCGTCTATATCGTCAAACCAAAGATGCATGGCCCCGAAGAGGTCGCCTTTACGGACCAGTTACTTGGCCAAGTCGAAGATGCACTCGGCCTTACTCGGTACACACTCAAGATCGGCATCATGGACGAAGAACGACGTACCACCGTCAACCTGAAGGAATGTATCCGCGCGGCAAAAGATCGCGTGTTCTTCATTAATACTGGATTTCTGGACCGAACCGGTGATGAGATGCACACCGCCATGGAAGCAGGCCCCATGATCCGTAAGGCCGACATGAAAAGCTCCCGTTGGATGACAACTTATGAAGACTGGAACGTAGACGTTGGTCTCAAATGTGGTTTACCGGGTCACGCCCAGATCGGAAAAGGTATGTGGGCGATGCCCGACTTGATGTCCAATATGCTGAAGATCAAGATCGGACACCCGGAATCTGGTGCCAACACGGCTTGGGTTCCGTCACCAACTGCCGCCGCTTTGCATGCCACCCACTATCACCAAGTGAATGTTACAAAACGTCAGGAAGAGCTTGCATCTCGGCCGCACGCAGACCTGGACAAGATCCTCACGATTCCACGAGCCGACCAGCCGAACTGGTCGCCTGATGACATACAGCAGGAATTGGACAATAACGCACAGGGCATTCTTGGATACGTAGTGCGGTGGATTGACCAAGGTGTTGGTTGCTCAAAAGTTCCAGACATCCACAACATTGCGCTAATGGAAGATCGAGCGACGTTACGCATCTCTAGCCAGCACATCGCGAACTGGTTACACCACGGGGTCTGCTCTGAAGATCAAGTCCGTGAAACATTGAAACGTATGGCTGCGGTGGTCGACGGACAGAATGCCGGTGACCCGAAGTATCGACCGATGGCACCCAATTTCGACGACAGTGTCGCTTTTCAGGCCGCCTGCGACCTAGTATTTAAAGGTCGCCAGCAACCGAGTGGCTATACCGAGCCGATCCTCCATGCCCGTCGACAAGAGGCCAAGGCCAAATTTGGCAAACTCGATTAATGGGAGACATTGCCAGTACCCTCGCGAGTCGTTATCCCACTGAATTCGAACTGGGAAATGACCGGAAATTTACTATCCGACTGATGGTCCCAGCCGACGTTGAAGCCGTGCTCACATTTGCAAAATGCCTTGACTTGAATGACCTGTTGTACCTTCGAGTAAATATCACTGAACGAAGCGCCGTCGAACGCTGGGCGCACTACATTGAAGCCGGTCGAACCTACACAGTCTTGGCGCTCGACGAGGAGAGGGTTGTTGGCGAAGCTAGTCTGTTACACAGCACGGCAAGTTGGACTCGTCACATCGGAGAAATTCGAATACAGGTGATCCCTCAAGCAAGGCGTAATGGTCTCGCGCGAGTACTGGCTCAAGAAATTGAATGGATCGCGAAGCAAATGTCCTTAACAATGCTCACCGCGCGGATGACCCTTGAGCAAGAAGCGGCACAGAAAGTGTTCCGGCAGTTGGGCTTTCAACGCGAAGCGGTTCTCTGGGATTACGTAATGACCGCAGATGGGCAGACACGCAACTTACTAGTCGCGACTAAGCGACTATGAACTTTCGGAGGAAATCGTGGCTAACGACAACTCAAATACTGGAACATCCAACGTCCCAAGCGACAGCGCAATCCATAACCCACCAGCGAGCTTTGCCGACAACGCGCATGTCAAATCACTGGATGAATATCACGCAATCTACGAACGTTCGATGAAAGACCCCGAACAAT
>DTWD01000601.1 GCA_012963185.1 Acidobacteriota bacterium | reverse complement strand
GAAAACTCGGGCGAGGAGTGCGGCCCATGAAAGGCGATGCGGGCGCGCCTGAGGGTTGTCGACAGCGGCCGGCTCGATGGCGGGCACATCGGTTAGCCGCGCGTCCGGCACGATGTGGTGGCGATCCCTGGCGTTGGGGACCAGGACGCCATGGTATCGGATGAGGTTGAGGCGGGGCGGCACCTGGGCGACGAGTTTTTCTATCAATTCCAATGGCGACAGGACGACAAAAGGACGTACCGTCCGACCGGGGCTTTTGAGGCGGAAGTAGAGGTGTTCGTCATCGATGATCTGCAGACGTCCGGCGGCCAGGGGGTGCGGCTGACGTAGCGGGCCAGCCGTTTTCAGACCGGCCCGATCGTCGGCGTCGATGCGGGTGGCGGCATGGAGTGAGAACCGCGGGCAGCGGGTGCATTTTAGTGTGCTGCTGCGCAACTTTGGGAGCTATAACATAATACTTCATGTTGCCAGCTGTTCCCTGGCTGGTTTGAAAGTAGCTAGTCAGTAAGTATTACTGCTTTTTGGCAGTTGAAGGAGGTGTAGGGGCGTTCGTTATCCACTATCTGATAGTCGGTAAACGCGAGCCAGAATGACACACCGTCTTCACTGATCCACCGGGGAATGATCTGAGGTTGGTAAGCGCGAGCTGCGGTATCTCCCGCGGGTGCCCAGGCGGTTTCCTCATAAACTTGATCCCATGGGCCCCAGGGATGTTCCGCGATCCAAAAGCCCAGGTAGCTCGGCTTGCCAAACCATCTGCCATCGTCGTCACAACCCATACCCCAGTTAGCCATCATGTAGACTCCCAAAGGAGCATTGTAGACAACGCTGGGATGCCAAGAATAGGGATGATGAAAGCCTTTGTTAACCCAGCCTGTTGGGAAGGTGTGGACGATTCCCCTTTCGTGAATGTCAGTACTCCAATTGGCCGACCCATCCCCATTTCTCGAAACGAAATACGAGTACGCCGAGCGCGAAGGAATTTTATCTTTTGCTACCCGGAACATCACCAGCTGATTCATGCTGCCTTCGACATTACCGTTGGGGGCATAGACATAGACGTAGCCGTCAATGTTGCTTTCGTAATTCCTGCCCATCTGCAGCATGGTAAGCAAAGAGAAGGTATCGCCTGGTTCGTTGTAAAACACCATATTTTCGCTATTCCGTTCCTCCCACCTCTCCCATTTCAACGGAGAGCCATCCTGGTTCTTCCAAGTTTCGCCATTGTCGGGTGAATAGATGAGCTTCGCGCCAACAAAATTGGACAGGTAGAGTGGTGGGTGATCATGAGCTAGCCGGTTCGGGGTGGTGAGAAAGTGATAAATATACCCATCAAGAGCAAGGATTCCGAAGCCGTAGAACACAATCGGATGGTGCAGATCGGGATAGCCGGGCAGATGTTCAAAGGTGTGGTCTGGTGCATCACCGATCATCGCAAATACCCTCGTGGTGTAGGTCTTGCCGGTATCACCGACCGCCTCTGGCCAGCCTCTGCCGTCCGTGAGGAGGAGGTATTGCCTGTCGTCGCCGGCCCATGTCGTTTGCCAGTTGTCGCCATGGCCGGATCTGTGGATGGTTTCATTGAGCATGCGAATGCCCGTGACTCTTGTCATTGTCTTCTCCCGAATGCTATTCATGGACTCGCCGTGCCCCTTTTGGGGGACAATTCTTGAGTGGCGTTCTCGCCAAGGGGCAGTTAGGTCTTGGATTCAAGGGTGAAAAAGGAATAGCCGAACAGGTCGTGGAGCACGATTGCCGTACCTCTCGAGAGATATATTGAAGGGGCCCAGCTGGGCTACGGGAGTGTGCCGG
>DTWD01000600.1 GCA_012963185.1 Acidobacteriota bacterium | reverse complement strand
TGAGATGACGGGCGGTCCGGTTCGAATTATAGAAGAGCTTACGGCTGAGTCAGAGGACTCTGAGATCGAAACGACCGAATGCCGAGAGACGACAGGGCAAACTCTGACGTTTTATGTGAACAGTGAAGCGCTTTCGGTTGATGCGAATTCAGAAATCCGAACGACCTCTATGAACCAACCTTGTCCGCCCGCTGTGCTTTAAGCCGGTCGTCGAAATGTCCACGCTGAAGACCGAGAAACTAACGAAATCCTATGGCGGCCGTACGGTCGTTAAAAAGGTAAACATCAGTGTCAAGCAAGGTGAAGTGGTGGGTCTCCTCGGCCCAAATGGCGCTGGGAAGACAACCACGTTCTATATGGTGGTCGGTCTTACAGCGCCGGACTCTGGGCGCGTGCTGCTCGATGGGAAGGATCTAACGGAAGACCCGATGTATGTCCGAGCAAGAAAAGGGATTGCATATCTTCCGCAGGAACCTTCCGTATTTCGCGGGCTTACAGTTGAGCAAAATATTCTGGCGATTTTAGAGACGGTCGAGACTAAGCGTGAATCGAGAAGGCAACGATTAGCAGAATTATTGGCAGAGTTAAACCTAACACCGATTGCTCAGTCCATGGCTCATTCTCTGTCTGGAGGGGAACGACGTCGTGTAGAGATTACCCGTGCCTTAGTGATGTCTCCGACGTTCATTTTACTGGATGAGCCATTCGCCGGGATCGATCCTATCGCGGTTACTGACATCCAGGAAATCATTTTCCACCTGAAAGAGAGAGGGATCGGTGTGCTGATTACTGATCACAACGTTCGTGAAACACTGAAAATTACTGACCGGGCATATATTGTGGACGGTGGAGTACTCTTCAAGAGCGGGACGCCGTCTGAATTGGCGGCTGATGAGGCTGTGAAAGAGATTTATCTCGGCACCGATTTCCGGCTCGATTGACACCAAGACACACGAGAAGGCTAATAGCAACGTTTTATGGCTTTTACGCTGAGGCTTGAACAGAAACTTACAACAAGCATCGTGCTCACGCCACAAGTGCAGCTGACCATCGCACTAATTCAAAAAACCAAAGCAGAACTGGTTGAGGTGGTTCAAAAAGAACTAGAGGAGAATCCTGCGCTTGAGTTGAAAGAAGATGCAGATCCTGAATCCCGAGCAGCAGAAATCGAGGCCGCTGAAAAGCAGAAAGAGAACGCCGCGGGCGCCGACGCGGACCAATCACAGGACGACTGGGAAACCGGTGATTGGGAGCGTTATCGAGACTACCTGCAATCGCCGTCGGGAGTCCGTGGCGGTGTTGAGGTGGGTCGGGCCGCACCAATAGACAACACGTTAGCGAATTCCGAAACGTTGGCCGACCATCTTAACAGTCAGATAGGGATACGACTGGATAACGAGACAGAGATTGAGATATGCGCAGCAATTGTTGGCTGTCTGAATGAAGCAGGCTATTTAGAGGCCACGCTAGAGGAGATTCAGGGCTTGGGTGATGGAGTGTGGTCAATTGCGGACGTTGAACGCTCATTGGCACATGTCCAATCGCTCGAACCTTATGGGGTAGGCGCGCGCGATGTTCGCGAATGTTGGCTTCTCCAAATACGACAGAGCCCGTTAAAAGATGGGATTGCGGAGGCTATCGTTCGGAATCATTTCGATACAATCGAGCTGAAGCAATTCGATGACCTAGCGAAGAAACTAGCCGTGCCGGTCGATGAGGTTCGAAATGTGCTGGCGGCGATTAATAGATTGGATTCCGAACCGGGATTGACGTTGGTTCCAATCAAGGCTGAGTATCTGATACCGGATGTCAGAGTAATTAGGGCCGACGGCGCTTATCAAGTTGAGTTTATTGAGGAGGGCATGCCCCGAGTTCGCGTGAATCCTGAGTTTGCAAGACTCACGAAGGATGCGGAGCTAAAATCCTATAGGACCGAAAGGCTTGAGAGTGCCAAGAACTTACTCAAATCCATAGACCAAAGAAAATTGACAATCTTGAAGGTCGCGAAAAGTCTTGTTCGGTGCCAAGAAGAATTTATGGACAGAGGCGTGGTTTCGTTGCGTCCCCTGGTACTCCGTGAAATTGCGGAGGAGATTGGTATGCACGAGTCAACAGTGAGTAGAGTTGTGCATAACAAGGCGATCGATACGCCGCAGGGCGTTTTTTCGATGAAGTACTTTTTTCCGTCTAGGATCCCGTGTCGAAATGGGGCAGATGTGTCGTCTGTGGTCGTTAAATTGAAGATTGGTGACATTATTAGAAATGAATCCCCGAAAAGGCCATTGAGCGACTCGAAGATCCACGCAGTTCTGCAAGCACACGGCTATGACCTCGCGAGGCGTACTGTCGCTAAATACCGAGAAGAGCTACAGCTTCCAATTGCTAGCCAGCGGAAGGATTTATCGGCGTGACTGCGGACCGGTTACTTGGATCGTCTGCGAGGTTTGTCGTCTTGACGGGGTTGTCCGGTGCTGGTAAATCCCAAGCTATTAGAGCGCTCGAGGATTTGGGGTATTTTTGCGTGGACAATTTACCGGTTTTTCTCCTTCAATCATTTGCAGAGGGTGTTGAGTCTGGTGGGACAACGGCGCAGCCGTCAGCGGTCGTAGCGGATGTAAGAGACCGGAATTTCCAGAAAGAATTTCCAGCAATCTTGCGGGCGTTGAGATCGAAGAAGGCGCTGGGTGCGCGGGTCATTTTTCTTGAAGCAACAGACGAGGCGCTTGTTAGACGGTTTTCCGAGACGAGACGCCCGCATCCATTAGCACCAGATCGCTCCGTCTTAGAAGGTATTGTTGAGGAACGGAAGCGCTTAGCCGGAATTCGTGCTACCGCGGACTATGTTTTTGATACGTCTAACCTGACGGTACATGAACTACGGAAGTCTTTTATGGGACTGTCGGTAGAGCACACTTCAGCGGAATTGGTGCTCACGGTTTTGAGCTTTGGATATAAATTCGGAGTCCCCCTCGAGTCAGACCTACTGTTTGATGTTCGGTTTCTGACGAATCCGCATTTTGATCCAAGATTACGCGAATTGAATGGCCTGGATTCTCAGGTTCAAGATTATTTAGATAAATTGAAGCCGACGCATGAATTCCTCGATAGGACAACGGATTTGCTCGATTTTTTGATCCCAGAATATAGAGCCGAAGGAAAAAGATATTTGACGGTTGGCATCGGTTGTACTGGGGGGCGGCACCGTTCGGTGTCTATTGCTGAACGGTTAGCAGCGAAGATTTTAGTTGGTGAAGGAGTTAGTTTGCGGGTTCAACATCGTGATTTGGAAAAATCATAAATGGACAAGCACGACGGAGTCGCGAAGGTGGCTGACGTAAGTCGGATCGAGAAACCGTGGGGCTATGAGCTTCATTGGGCGAAAACCGAAAATTATGTCGGAAAAGTCATTCATGTGATTGCAGGACAAGCGCTGAGTTTGCAGTACCACAATCGGAAAGAAGAAACTCTCTTGCTTTGGTCTGGTCGGTTGAATTTTGAACTACGTGATGGCGAAGAAATCCGGATATGGGAAATGGGTCCTGGCGATCGCGTACATGTCCGGCCAAAGATGGTCCACCGCATGACCGCGATAGAAGATTCAGACATTATTGAGATTTCGACAACTGAACTCGACGATGTCGTTCGCCTCGAGGATCGCTACGGTCGTGAGGGGACGTCAGAGGCGTAGCACTAAAATGGAATGTCGTCGTCCGTAAGCTCTTGCGGAGGAACAGTATCGGCTTTGGGCGCAGACTGTGCTTGATAATCACTCGGCGTATTGTTAGCAGCGGGTCTGTCTGCTGTGCCGCGAGCGCCACCGACGAACTCAATGCTATCTACTCTTACTTCAGTTGTTGACCGTTTGCCGCCATCTTTGGCTTCCCACTGTCGGGTTTGAAGGCGACCTTCGACATAAATTTGCGTTCCTTTTAGTAAGTAGTCCTTGAGGCCTTCCGCTCGTCGGCCCCATATGACAAGACGGTGCCACTCTGTTTTTTCTTTGCGTTCGCCGGTGCTTTTATCCTTCCAGGTCTCACTCGTGGCCATAGTAACGTTTCCGACCGCGTCGCCATTAGGGGTATATCGCAACTCGATATCTTGGCCTAGACGCCCCAGCAATAGAACCTTATTTACACTTCCCATTAGCTTCTGATGCTCCTGTGAATCCAGATCCTACCGTGTTACGGCTGACCGAGTCGATCTAGAGCCTGTTGTGCGAGCGTCGCCATCATGTGTTCGGGATAATTATTAGCAACTAGCTCGAATGCTGTACGAGCGCGGTCGGTTTCGCCGAGGCGATCTAGTGCGAGTCCCCTTTTGTAAGAGGCTTCAGGAACGACATCGCCATCAGGGTAGTTCAGGAGAACCTGTTCGAAGGCGGCGATCGCTTGGTCGAAATTACCTTCCGCATAGTGCGTTTGGCCTATGTAAAATGAGGCATCATCGGTTAATTCAGAACGAGGGAAGGTTTTCACGTATGCCTCGAATCCCTGGATAGCTAGAGCCCATTGTCCACTTGTGTAGTCGGCCCACGCTGTGTCGTACATGCGTTGGGGCGATACTCCAGCGGCGAGTGTCGGCTCAGGTGCGGCTGGCTCGGGAAGGGGGCCAGGTGAATCCGTTGTAGGACCACCTACGTTATCCATCGGTAACCCAGTCTCTGGATCAACAAGCAACCGAGTCATTGTGGGGGGGGGCGTACGGGGGATAGAGATGCGAAGCGCTTCCACTTCCTGCGACATTGATGACAGTCGCACATTTGTTTCGTCCAGTTTTTCCCGTAGAACTCTGACTCCGGTTGCCATACTGTCGGTCGTGAGCTTTTGGTCGGCAAAGGACCGCCTTAGTTCGGCGTCTTGCTCATCCAGACGCACTGAGAGTGTCGAAAGTGTTCCCTCCAGAGCTGCGATGAGATGATGCAATTGTAACGTTTGCTCCTGTAGTATCCGTAGATCAGCCATTAGCTGTTCATGTTCTCGGTCTGCGCCATGTAGTGGTGTCGACGCAAACACGGTAAGAGTCAGACAAGTCAGGTATTTACGTATCATTTCAAAGCCTCTCAGCCGATTTTTACTACTGTAACTCAGTTTGTTAAGTCACCCAATTGATTTGGAGTGGTGTCTCTATCTATCTGTGATCACGAAGTGGGCACGTCTATTGGTCGCATGGGCTTCGTCTGTATCTGTGGGATCGAATGGAAACTCTTTCCCGTAGCTAACGGTTCTGACACGTGCCAGGTTGAGACCTAGACTGACGAGATGGTCCCGCACTGCAAGCGCTCTCCGTTCCCCTAACGCTAAGTTGTACTCTGGCGTGCCGCGCTGGTCGCAATGGCCTTCCACAGTGACTACCCACGTGGGATTAGTGCCGAGTACGTCCACGTTCTGTTGGATGACCTGTCGAGCAGGGTCATCAAGCTCACTGCTGTCGTACTGAAAGAAAATTGGTTCCAGCGGTGATTCACGATTAATCTCTTCCAAGGTGCGTGTTGATAACTCGCCCTCCGGGAGAGCAGGAGCGTTTGGTTCCGCAGGAATTGGCGGGGGACTGGGAGGGCGAGGTGCGTCCACTGACGGTGCCGCTGGTGGTGCAGTTGGTGGTTCTGGTTCAACAGGTGGCGGTGTTTTGACGCAGGCTTGTCCCAGAACACTAACCAGAAACAGGAACAGGAGCGATGCTCGGATCGGCCGACCAATCGATCGGTGTTTGCTTTTTTGACTCACGTATTCCCTCGCTATCGTGACCAACTAGGCATTTCATTATTACCGCGACTTGTGAGTTTCTTTAAGCCGCGACCATCTCGGCCAATTAGATAAATCTGTTTATCGCCATTTCCACGGCTTGATGAAAATGCTAAGTGTCGTCCGTTAGGTGAATAGCTTGGGCTTTCATTGCTACCTTGACCAAACGTCAACTGCCTGACCTCATTGGTTGCGAGGTCGACGACCTTTATATCGAAGCCTGGTCCTGTTCGCGACGCATACGCGATTTCATTGTATGGAGCAGGCGACCAGGTTGGTCTGTCGCAGTAGGACTCAAATGTAATTCGCCGTAATCCGGTGCCATCGATATCAACCACGTAGATTTGTGGCGAACCACTTCGGTCAGAGGTAAATGCAATTTGATGACCGAGCGGCGACCAGGTTGGGCTGGTGTCGATACCTGGATGGTTGGTTAAACGACGCGTATCGGTACCGTCAACATTCATGATGTAGATATCAATGTTTCCGTCCCTATTGGAATTGAACGCCAGTTGCGCCCCGTCCGGAGAAAAGGAAGGTAACCAGTTGTGAACACGCTCCGTGCCGCCGGCGGGTGTGTCCATCCGTCCCTCGTAAATATGAGAGATAACCACATCAGGGAATCCTGACCGGTAGGAGGTGTACGCGAGAGACCGACCCGCGGGCGAAAGATTCGGGGTTATATTCAGCGTCCGAGTTACGGTTACCCGACGAATGTTGGCCCCGTCATAGTCTGCGACATAGACCTCTTTTGTCTGTCGGTCCGGTACTAATCCTAGGGCCGACTGGCTGTCTCTGTCAGAAATGAATGAGAGATGTGAACGGGCGATGCCGTTGAGGCCAGTTTGATGCCGATGGATCTCGTCAGCCAATTGGTGTCCATAGAGTCTGACATTTTGTAATGACCCGGAATACTCGACACCAAAAGCGGACTCCAATGACCGGATATTAAATAGACGTGCTTGCACGCGAAGTTCATCTTCAGAAACACGACTAACAGAGCAACTCACGACGCCGTCTGCGCCGAGTTCTCTCCATGCGTCAAATGGTATATCTGTCAGCGTACGCGGCGCTGGAATGGTGGAGGTCGTATCCCGAGCGACCATTAGAAATTCTCGTTCGAATGCAAGGTCCGACCAGAGAACGCTTGCAATGGTGGTTGCGGCGTCTTCGGTTTGTGTGTCACCCGTTAGAGCCAAGCAGTTCGGAACAGCGAAACGTGGGCGGGCTCCGATTCGATCTCCTATAACAAGATCCAGTTCAGAGCGTTGAGTGAGATTCGATTGTGGTTGTCCTTGAAGTGGAAGAGTAGTGATACCCAGCCAGAGAGCGGTGAGGATGATGTAACAGGACGCACTACATTGATTAAGTAATCTCATTATTGCCTGTATTCGAATGTAAGTCTTACTGTCAGGTTTGTTCCAGTGAAAGCTGAGGGCAATGGTTGGATGGTCCGAGTTAGAATCACGGCTCGCTGCGCACTGAGATCAAGTGCGATCTGACCGCTGCCTTGATGTAATCCAACATCGGTAAGTGAGCCGTCCCGGTGAATGGTAAACCGGACAATTGATATCCCCGGGACACGCTGATTGTTGTCCCATCGGCGCCGAATAAGTTCGAGCATTGTTGCTAGATAGTCAGGGCAGCAGAAGTCTCCGACGTCGAGCTCAGTGCCACTTCCACCAAGTCCACCTGCGGAAAGACCTATTCCCATTCCTTCGACACCCGTTTCAGCCATTGCTCTACCTTCGCGGAGCTCAGAACCTCGTGTCGGCGTGCGGCCTCGTGCTTCGTCTGGCGTAGTCTCAATCTCTGTTTCGGATTCAGGACGCGTCCGTGACTCTTCAGCTGGGACAGGGAGGATCATTTCTGGCGGTGTCGGTCTTGGCGGTTGTATCCATTGCGGCCGCCTCGCTTCTTCCAAAGGCACGACTTCTTGAATCGGCCTGGAACCGAGAGGCGTGAGGCCACCTTCGCCCGGACCTTCAGGCCCGCCGAGTCGTAATGTCATTATGTCGAGTGTCGCATCGTTGGCTTCGCCTGAGAGCCAGCTATTCGGAGAAAATAGCAGGGCGAGGATTACAAGTGCATGGATCATTAGAGAGACCGTCAGCGTTTGTTTCAATTCGTCGGTTTCCGAAGCTCTTGCGGACAGTTGTTGGTTGGTTGATAACTGCATCCAGTATTTCTCAACGTAGCGGTGGCGGATCAAGAACGAGACCTACTTCTTGCACACCGCCATCTTTTAACACGTCCATTACTGTGACAAGTTCTCCATAGGTGATCTCTTGGTCACCTCGGAGAAAAACAGTCTTCTCGTTGCGTTCCACCATTTCAAGGCGGAGTCGTTCAGAAAGTAGTTCAATCGAGATCTCATCATCGCCGACTTGAACCACTCTATCGCTGCGGTATGCGAGCGGGACAGTTATAAAGAGTCTTTCTTCTACGAGTTGTTCAGCGCGCCGCGCTTCGGGTAGGTTGACGTCAAGGCCACGCTGCATCATCGGTGCAGTAACCATAAAAATAACCAGCATAACGAGCATAACGTCGACTAATGGGACCACATTAATTTCGGATAAGGACGTCATCGTTCGACGTCCTCTTCGGCGATGGGTGCTGTGGTGGTTGTTAGAAGATGAGGGCGACGGCATTGTCTAGGGCTCTGGTCGGTGAAGGTCTATTCTGAAAAATTTCGTTCGGCAATGTTTAAGAACTCAAGAGAAAAATCATCAATCGTAGAAGCAGTAAGTTTCACCTTTTGTGCTAGGTGATTGTAGAAGTACGCGGCGGGTATGGCGGCAAATAATCCGGCCGCGGTGGCGATGAGGGCTTCTGCGATGCCTGGAGCAACGACAGCGAGACTAGTCGAACCTGTTTCGCCAATACTTTGGAACGAAATAATAATCCCAACGACTGTTCCAAATAAACCAATGAATGGAGACACACTTGCAGTAGTCGCAAGTAGTTGAACGTAGCGTTCAAGCCGGTTTACCTCGACGTTTGATGCTCGCAGGAGGGA
>DTWD01000599.1 GCA_012963185.1 Acidobacteriota bacterium | reverse complement strand
AGCGAAGTAAACCGACCGACTTATTCCGCTATTTTCACTAGAAGGGATCACTTTTCGCGCCTTCCTGAAAGGCCCAAATACGATTACGGGTCAGGATGTAGAGAACGCCGTCTTGAGCGACTGGCGTGCAATAGATAGCCGCGCCGAGATTATATTCCCCGATCACTTCCATTTCTTGACCCGCTCGCAGCACAACGATATCTCCGTCTTCATCTCCAAGAAACACTTTGCCATCTACGACGTATGGCGAACCCCAGACGGCAGCAAATGCATCGTATGTCCAAAATTCTTCACCAGTCTCTGGGTCGAGTGCATGAAGGAATCCAGAGAGGCTTGAGATATAGAGCACGCCGTCTGTGATCGCTGCCGTTGACATCGTGCGATAGAAATCTTCCCCGCCTCGGTGCCAGAACGTGTGCGTGTCGGTGACATCACCAGTGCCAGTTGCATCGATTGCGTAGAAGTGTCCTGGTGCTTCCCCGTGTTCCGGGTCTTGTCCAACGCCGATGTATACCTTGTTGTCATAGATAACCGGTGTTGCGAGAACATTGTTCCGTGTCCCGCGTCCACCAAGGATCCATTCGGCATCTTTCGGATTGCAGTCAAATTCCCAAATAAGGTCCCCGGTTTCAGCATCGAGTGAATAAATGACGCCATTGCCACCAGCAAAGACGACCTGCGCCCGACCATTGATGACGCCATATGCTGGGTTGGTCCAGGCGCCGTGCAAGACATTTTCGCCGACGGGATTACTTTCCCACAAAAGCTCGCCCGTGTTTTTGTCGACCGCAATAAAGTCGGGTGAAAACGGAGATGGGATGTTGACATGTCCTTCATCGACGCCATTACTTGTAAGGGTATACAGGATGTCGCCAACGATAAGCGGTGACCCCGTCGCGAGGTTGTGAGGGAAAACATCGAGTTCACCAATCATGTCGTACGACCAGATGATGTCTCCGGCATTGTCATCGGTGAACTCTTCGTCTGTAAAAGGACCGTTGTTTTCGCCATCTTTGAATCCGCGTGCATCCAAGCAGACGATATGCGCTTCGTTTGAGATGTAATAAATTCGGTCACCTTCCATAAATGCCGTGGAGCAGACACCTTGCAAGGGCCAGTCGTTCACGCGCCCAGACGTTAGTTTCGGATGAACCATTTGCCAGAGAAAATCGCCGGATGTTGATTCGAACGCCATGACAACGCCTTTATCACCTTCGATCGCCGGATCTCGTCTTCCTTCATTATTGGTTCCTACGTAAACGCGTCCGTTGGCGACGACAGGTCCACCATAGGCCTGAGAGCCAACCGGTTGAGACCACAGGACGTTTTCTCCTGTTGCAACGTCCCATTCACTCAAGATGCTTGTCTCGTCGGAAACCATATTGCGTGATGGCGTATTGCCAAACATCGAAACGTCCTGCGCCGAGACGGAGATGCTGGTTGCAAGCAGTGTGTTGATAACAAATAAAAACTGTCGAGTCATTGGTTCTCCATCACACGAACGTTATCGAAATAGATATCAATAGGTGAGTAGCCGATGAGTCCAGGACTGCCTTCATGAACAGGGTCGTTGTCTTCGACGGTAACTGTCCATTCGTCTGGTTCAGACTGATCGCGTGGCCAGATCTTGCCCCTAATTAGGGCTTTATCATCGTCACTATCCACCCTGAGTTTTAGCGTGTACCAGATGTCTGGGTCCCATGAAAAGTCGAATTTTTCGGCCATTCGCAATTCTGCTGCCCATGACCGAACTTCTATGCGTTGGTGATTACCTTGCATATCCATCGTGTAGCCTGCATTAATAAGCCCGATATCGGGCCGCCGTCTGCCTTTTTGTGTCGACATTACATCGGCTTGCACGGTGTAGTTCGACATATAGGACGGACCGACATAGATCGCGTGCCGATGGATTCCTGTACGAGAAGGTCCTTTTCGGAATAGTTGTTCGCCGCCTTCGTCGACAGCTTGCAGACTGCCGCCGCCACCGATCCAATGAGGAGGACGACCGTTCTCGAAATTTTCTATCCATGGAAGCGGGCTGAAGATACGGACACGGGCCGCTGCTGAAATATCACCAATTGTGGCAACCACCTGGCCGGCTTGATTGGTCGATTGTGGTGATGACTGGAATTCGCCATTGACACGCAGGCGTGAGCCGGTCAGACCATCAAGCGTCCAGGACGCGTCACGTTCGCCAAGTGCTTGGCCATTTTCGTCAAACGCGAATACTCGGAAATTAACCATTTCTCCCGCCGAAGCGATAATTTCAGCCGGTACGACTTGGATACTAGCAACGGTGCCCGTCGACGCTGTTTCGCGACCCAGGGTTGGGCTCATACCAGGAGCCGCAGCAAAAGGGGTACTGGGGTTACCGATACAGTAGATCCCTGACTCCGCAGTGACATAGAGACGACCATAGGCGGGAGCAAATGACCCATAGATTTCCGCGTATCGGCCATCTGAGACTTGGAGTTCTTCACTGTCTAGGACGGTGGTGCCATTAGGACCAGGTTCAAGGATATGAATGTTTCCGTTCACTTCTGTTATGAAGAGCTTCCCATCTGCCCAGACGGGTGATGATTTACCGACTGTTCCGACGCTGTGGTCCCACAGGATATCGCCACTGTCAGCGTTAATCGCGACGAGATTAGCCGAATTATCGATGACGTAGAGACGACCATCTTTAATCATTGGTGAAGAGAATCCGACGGCGAGCTCATCAATTCGCCACTTTTCGGCGGTCGCTGTGATGTCACCGCTACCACTGGCATCGATCGCGACCACACGCCCCATCGTTCCTGCGTCAAGATTTTCTTCACTATGCGCGACAAAAACGGTAGTGCCGTCGATGACCGGGGATACGTTGATGCCGCGCTTGCTGAGATGGAAATCCCAGACTTTTGATCCCGTTCTCGCCTGTAAGGCATAGATATGACCATCTGCATTGCCGTCAATAATGAGGCGTTGTCCGTT
>DTWD01000598.1 GCA_012963185.1 Acidobacteriota bacterium | reverse complement strand
CCCCGATGTGTGCGTGAGCACATGGCGCACCGTAACCGGTCGGACTTCCGTAACAGTATTCGCACGATCAGCTCGTTCCGTATTAACCCGCACCGTATGATTCTTGTATTCAGGAAGCCATTTTGCGATCGGGTCGTCAAGGAGGAAACGCCCTTCCTCAAACAACATCATCAGTGCTACTGAAACGATCGGCTTGGTCATCGACATCATCTCAAAGATGGTGTCGTGAGTCATGGCAACGCCGTTTTCTTTATCCCGCCAGCCCTGCGCGTCGTAATGCACCACTTTGCCCTTGCGGGCAACAAGCGTGACGGCTCCAGCGATTTGATTGGCATCGATGTACTCATTAATAAAAGTATTGATACGCTGCAATCGCTCACTCGACATACCCACGGATTCGGGATCCACGACAGTCACGTCCTCTGCCGCACGCAACGATGGCACGACAGACATGAGCGCAAACAGCGCTGCCATGATTCCAAGGCAAACACTTCGACGATTCATTAATGCGACAGGCATGGCGCTACCCCTCCCGGGTCAACAAGTTTTACTAAAGACGACAACCTCTGCAGTCTGCCTAGTAATCCGCAGCTGCTAAAGACACCCGAATTAACTCCGTGTTGTTACGATGCAAAATATGCTGGTTCGCATAGGCTGGGTGTGACCAATTAATCGCTCGGTCAAAACGCTTTTCTGCACCAGCTCCAATCCCAGCGCTCCCATTTGGCTCGATCAACTTTGTACGATCGAGTTCAACGTACCCTTCCGGTGTGAACTGCGCAATAATCAGAAACCCGTCATCATTGTTCACAAAATAACGGTCACCGTGCTTCACAAGAAACGCGGCTCCCCAGCGTGCTTGCGCCGTCATCTGGTCACTCATCCACAGTCGCTCACCAGTCTTCGCATCAAGTCCACGTAACTCACCATAGCTCCCGACACCATAGATGTAGTCACCAATAATGAGCGGCGTCGTGATCAGCGAATGCAATCCTTGCGTCTCATTCGGCAGCTCACTTCGACTACTACCCTTCCACAACATCGTAGCGGCAGGACGATCTTGATTTAAACGCATCATCATGGAACCGTTATAGAACTGCGACACAAGAAGATAGTCACCGCTTTTCACCGGCGTCATCACCGACATCCCAGCGCCAACCTCCCATTCCTGCTCCCAGTACAACTCACCGGTCTCAGGATTAAGCGATACAAGCGCCGCAGCATGCCACACAATCAATTGTCTGACACCAGCAGCCTCATAGATCATCGGCTGGCCGTATCCCATTTCGCCAACAATCTCCACAGCCCGCCACAACTCTTCACCAGACCGTTTATCAAATGCGACCACGAGCGCATCTGGCTCGCCACCAACGACTGTGATGAGTTTGTCTCCATCCACCAGTGGCGAACTCGCGATGCCCCAAGTGGGAACGCTGGTGTCGTACTCTTCGATATAGTCTTTAGCCCAAATTACATCACCGGTCTCGACGTCGAGACAGAACAATCTTCCCGTCGAGCCAACGGCATAAACACGGTCCCCGTCAACCGTCGGTGTCGACCGCGGACCGACAGCATACGAAGCCATCAACATGCGATAAGTGGTCTCCCACTCATGCGCCCACAACAACTCTCCGGTCTGTTCATCAAATGCAACGATACGCTCTGTGCCATCCATGGTCCGGGATAACGGATCCTCTTGCCAGTCGAGTAAAAACACCCGACCATCTGCGACGGACGGACCGGAAAACCCCGACCGTACCGGAGCCCGCCATTTGACCCGCAAACCATCCTCGGGAAACGATTCAAGAATGCCACTTTCTGTCCAAATACCCAGTCGATCCGACCCTCGCCATTGCGCCCAATCCTCGGCGTTGAGCGGTGCCGCTAACACGAACGCCAAAATAACCATTACGACTAAGTCACGTTGCATCTCTCGCATCCCCACTGTCTTATTTGTCCGTCAT
>DTWD01000597.1 GCA_012963185.1 Acidobacteriota bacterium | reverse complement strand
TGTCTTTTTCATCCAGCCACATTGCCGCTCGAATTAGGGCTTTAACCACGCGAATGTGCGTATTTGGGTATTTGTCAGCCCAGCCCTGGCTTACGCCGAACACTTTTTCAGGGTTATTTTTCCAAATTTCGTAATCGGTGATCACAGGCACACCAATACCTTTGAATACTGCCTGTTGATTCCATGGCTCGCCTACGCAGTACCCATAGATGGTGCCGGCTTCCATCATGCTGGCCAAGTCGGTAGAAATTACCCACGATTTCGAAATCCTGGAAAGTCACTAGGAACGGTTCCGATACCGGCGTCCGTCTACCGGGTCTCCGGGGCGGTCAGATCGTCCTCCCTGAGGTTAGTTGCCGTTCGAACAGTACGATGGGGTGGATGACCTCGATGGCCATGTCTATCTGCTTCAAGCCTGCTTTTATGTGCAGGGCGCAGCCAATGTTCGGGGTCAGCAGGTACTCGGGCCGCGTGGCCCTTGCTATTTTCAGGATGTTGTCCCTCAGTGCACTCGCCATTTCCGGGTGTTCGATCATGTAACTGCCGGCGGCACCGCAGCAGCGAACTTGGTCCAGGGTTTCTATCGTGGCTCCCGGTATCGATGAAACAAGGGCTTTTTGTGCGTCGGCGGTCTTGAGTACGTTGTTCAGAGAACAAGGGGCGTGCAGCAGAATCGTTTTGTTCAGTGGCTGGAGCGCCATTTGACGGTCTTCGATCACCTCGCGAGCCAGTTGGCAAATGTCGACTGTTTTCGACGCGAGTTGCTCTGTTTGCGGGAAATAAGCCGGGTATTCTTTCAGCATCGCTCCGCAACCGGTGGCGAGAGTGACGATCCAATCCAGTCTCGGGCGGTCAAAAGCGCGGACATTGGCGGCCGCCAGCATTCCTGCCTTCTTGGTATCTCCGGCGTGGAGGTCCAGGGCTCCGCAGCAAGACTGCTCTGGGGGTAGCCAGACATCGAAGCCCAGTCGCCCTAGAAGCCGAATCGATGCTTCAATCGTTTCTGTGTCAAATAGTTCTCCGGTGCATCCGGTAAACAGTCCCACGCAGCCTTTCTTTGTCGAAGGAGCCGGGTAAAAGGTCTTGCGTCGGGTGTGCGGCTGGAAGTCGCTCAGGAAGGTAGTTAATTGCCGGGCCAGGTGTGATTTTTGCGAGATTGCTGCCAGCAACCTTGATGACCGGGCAAAAGCAGCAAAACGACTCGCAAATCGCGAAATCCCCTTGTTAACCAGAACGGCTCTTGAAGCAAGCATGGTGACTTTGGCGGCGGCTCGCTGTGGGCCTTTGCCGGCCAAGGATCTGAATTCGTCGATGATCTTTGAATAGGGTACTTGAGCAGGGCATACACTCTCGCACGACCGGCATAATAGGCAGTTGTCGATGTGCCGGTGCAGTGACGAACTGGCCTTGAGATCGCCCGATGCCCATCCCTGAATCAGGGAGATTCTGCCCCGAGGTGATTCATTCTCATTCAGGGTAATTTGGTAGGTCGGACATTCTGGAAGGCAAAGGCCGCATTTGACGCAAAGGTCGGTAGCGGCCAGTAACGGCTTTTGTTTCAATGTCGCTCCTGCAAATGGCCAGCGAGTCAGTTTTAGGAGCTGCATGTCGTTTTTGAGTCGTCCTGCAATAGCAATTGGTGAAAACCTATTATAGTAAGAACAGCATACGTTGTTGGCATGACACACCAAAACAGGAGCCTCGAATCAGGGAAAAGATGAATAAGTGCCTGAGCAGCGTACGCGTTATGGCCATGTTGAGTGTTTTGGTGGGATCATGGGTTGTGGTCATCCTCAGGACGGAGATAGCCAGATACCCATTATGGAAGGCTTTCCGATCTTTGCGGTTTGGCAGGTGATGGCCGAAGAGGATGTTAATCTGTAATCATTGTTTCATCGGCCTGCATCCCGGGTGTATTTCTCGGTGATGGGCAAAGGAAAGAGCTGGCACTGCTACCCTGAAGCATATTGGAGGCAACGCCCGGGACCGACCCGCAATCTCTTCTAGGCGTTTGTTTCTCCGGTTTGTCAATCCTCTGATTATCGCGTTCCAAACAGCGTTGGTGTTATCCCCGGTTGTTTCTCAGTG
>DTWD01000596.1 GCA_012963185.1 Acidobacteriota bacterium | reverse complement strand
TACCGAACTGACTTGGCAGTCGGCCCAACACCCACGACTTAATCCCTCTAAGTTATTCTATCCACCGTAATTATAGCACATGCCGTCTTACCACTTCTGCACAGTAAGCGGCTTCTAGGACGAAAGACAAATCCGTCCGTACCTTTGCCAAATGCTTGCGCATGAAGGATTTGATATCGTACGATGAAGATTCACGAATAAAAAAGGGAGTGGACTGACCATGACGATGCTGGGCCGAATGCGGGATCACAAGAGTTGGTTGAAATGGAGTCTGGCTATCATCATCGTAGCCTTTGTCGGATTTTATGCACAAGATTTTACCAATACGACAACGACTCCGGGCGGAGCCCCGAATGACATTGTGGCGCAAATTGAAGGGCGAGCCATTACAACGGAATCCTTCCGACGCGCCTATTACCAACAGATTCAGTCGTATCAGGCCGCCTACGGTGGCAATATTGACGAACAAATTCTCCGTCAACTTGGTATTGATCGACAGATCCTAGAGCAGATGATCGACGAGCAGGCCGCTTTGGTTGAGGCCGCGCGGTTAAATCTCACGGTCAACGATATTGAGATTCGTGAACGAGTCACGTCGCTTCCCGGTTTACAAGAAGACGGTGTCTTTATCGGTGAAGTCCGGTACCGTGAGTTGCTGCGCAGCCAAGTGCCACCGCTGACGACCCCACAATTTGAGGAAAGCATTCACGATAACTTGCTCCTCGAAAAGTTGGAGGGAGTGTTAACCCAGTGGATTGACATCTCTGAGGATGAGGTCCGTGAAGAGTACCGCCTCCGTACCGAAAAGGTCAAACTCGATATGGTCACGTTTTCACCGGACGACTACACAACTGACGTCACGGTGACCGACGCTGAATTGGCTGAGCATCTGACTGACAATGCCGCAACCTATGAGATCCGGGATAAACGAAAAATCAGATTCTTGGCGATCGAAGCGGAAAGCCTACGAGCAGAGATTACTGTGACTCCACAGCAAGTGGAGACCTACTACAATACCAACCTCCCGCAGTACTCCACGCCTGAGCAGGTACGTGCGAGTCACATTCTGTTTAACAGTGAAGGAGCCGATGAAGTCGCGCTCCTGGCAAAAGCCGAATCCGTGCTTGCCGAAGCACGAGCCGGCGCAGATTTTGCGGACCTGGCTGAACAATATTCTGATGATACCGGGTCCGCCAGTCTCGGTGGGGACCTCAATTACTTCGGCCGAGGTCAAATGGTACCAGCTTTTGAAACGGCGGCTTTTGGCTTAATGCCTGGTGAGATTAGCGACCTGGTGCAATCGGATTTCGGCTTACACATCATCAAGGTCGTTGATAAGCAGGAAGCCTTCAATCGGCCACTGGACGAGGTGCGAGATCAGATTGCCGATCAATTGCAATGGCAACAAGCTCTGGATCGTGCGAATGCGGTGGCGACTGAGTTGTCTAATACCATTGCCGGTCCCGACGATCTCGATCGTGTCGCGCTTGAACGTGCCTGGGAAGTGAAGGAATCGAACTTCTTTGCTCGCGACGAACCTATTGAGGGCCTCGGTATGGCGCCAGGTGTCGCTTCAGCAGCGTTCG
>DTWD01000595.1 GCA_012963185.1 Acidobacteriota bacterium | reverse complement strand
TTCGGTGTTTTCCGCGAGTAATGAGGCAGCGATGAAGGCTGCGGCCGGCCCACAAATTGTGCCGGTCTACGGAACGGACTTTCGTTCAACGCCGATCTTTTTTTTGCAGGACGACCACGACCACTGGGAGAACGATGCGGCGAGTGACGAGATCGTCAATTTTCCAATCCCGTGGTTTCAACTGCAACTCGCCCGTGCAACACAGCAACTCTACTATCCAGAGTTTCTGCCGGACGCGGCCCGACCGACTGGGCTGCCGTGGTCAGGGGTGAGTGACCGGGGTGACCTCTCTGAGAGTTTTGGTACGGTGCGGTATGGCACGTTGGCAGAGGTGGTGCTCTACGATGTTCGCCGGACACTGACGCTGAATGGCCCGACGGCCGTATTTGTCGACCCACAGGTCGAAAACTGGCTCATGGATCGCACTGCATCGACTGACGTGCGGCATTTGGTACACGCACCATCGAACCCATTTGGGTGGAGTGCTGGAAAATGGGGAGAATGGTATCCAGACATGCTCGACCGTGATGCGGCTGAATTAACGACGTCTGTGCAGAAGCCGTACTGGCAAGAAGGATGGCTTGCACAGCATGACCGTCTGGTTAGTGCGATCTCTGCGCAACGGGACCGTGCTCCACTGGTGATCAGTGGTGACCTACATGCCATTGGTGTTGGCCGGATGCATCGCGCTGGCGGAGTGAACATGGGCGCACGGCCGGTTACAACAGTACTAAGTGGTCCAGTGGGGACATCGATTCGCGGTTTTCCGTCCGTGGTGCGAGGGATTGGCGCATCGATTCCGTCACATCTTGAGATGGAAGAATCGGTGGCGCCGATTGAAGACCACGGATTTACGATTGTTGACTTTCTACCAGACCGGATCAGTCTCAGGCAGTACAAATGGGACGTTGATCGTCAGCCACTCGAGGCGATCGATACGCTTGAGCCGTTTTATTCAACTGACCTGAACGCGTAAACCGGTCAGACCGTCAGTCGCTCTAAGTGGTCACGGTCGTGGCGGGGTAATCATGATGTGTGCGCCCGCCATACCCGGCATCATCAGCCATGGGCCACCTTCGGATGGCTCTGTCGAGAGCCCGGACGACTCTGGTGTGGCGAACGGGGTGTAGACCACCCAGCGCGTATAGGCGTCCGTGATGACGCCACTGTCTGCATCAAAGCCGCTGCCTTCGATCACGTACAGTGTCCGCGGTTCGCGGGGCATGGTCAGTGTGCCTGAGGCTACTTCACGTTCACGAGTCTGGATGCGTGTCATCCCGGTGATCCCCTGGGCCAGTAGCTGACGACCACGAGCCATAAACGGTTCGAGATCTTCGTGGTAACACGCCACACTGAAGGCGTGGTCTGCAGGGTTGTCAGCAAGGCAGACAAATTCATTGAAACCAGAACGAAGTGTTGTCAGTGTACCCATGTCGTCATAGCCCAAGACTGTGGCGGCTGCCCGACGGTCGGCAGGGGCAGGAAGTGTCGCTGAGGAAATTTGATGTTCGGACGTCAGTTCTTGAGTTTGCACGCGTATGGTTGTGGCTGCGAGAAGCACAAGCAGCCCAGATATGACAGTGGCGATTGTTTTCATCGGCCACAGTCTAGACGAAAGGCGCCAGAAAGGTGTGACGGGCGTATACTCAAAGTGCTGTCAGGCTATGAAAGTAGGTAGTGCGGTTTGTGTAACGGGACAGGGAGGACGTGATGACTCGACAATCGTTTCATGAAGGTATGTGGGTGTGTGCGGTACTGGTGATGTTTCCGGTAGGGGCGTTCGGGCAGAATGCACCGAAAACGCCATGGGGTGACCCTGACCTTCAAGGGACCTATACGAATAAGACGATTACCCCACTTGAACGTCCCGATGACGTGGGTGATAAACAGTTCTTGACGGACGAAGAAGTCGCAGAGCAGGAGCAAGCACGAGTCGATCGAAACGAAGAGCTACTACTGGCCGATGCGCAGCGAACCGTTGCAGGCGGAAATGTTGGGGGGTACAATAATTTTTGGTTGGACGGCGGAACACGACCAACGGGTCGGACGTCGTTAATTGTTGACCCTCCGAACGGAAAGATTCCTCCACTCACAACGGGCGGTGCCGAACGGCACGCTGCACATAACGACGCGTTTCCGGTCGATGGGCCGTTCGATTCCTGGGAAGACCTCGAATTGAACGATCGATGTCTCGTCTGGTCAGCTGGCCCTCCGATGTTTCCGAGTGCCTACAACAACAACTTCATCATTTTGCAGTCACCAGGGTATGTGGCGATCTATGCGGAAATGATCCATGACACACGCATTATCCCAATCGATGACCGCGACCACATTGCACCATCAATGCGACAGTGGCACGGTGATTCACGCGGACATTGGGACGGTGACACGCTGGTTGTGGAAACCCGCAATATTCGTCGGACGGAAGCGAATGCGGCTGCGGTTGGTGGGGACCAGGTTCTCTTGAGAGCCGCGAATGGTCGTACCGATGACACCATTGCTGTGACGGAACGATTTACGCGTGTTGATGGTCGGACGGTGAACTATGAGTTCATGATTGATGACCCCACGCAGTGGACGACGAGTTTTTCCGGAGAATTCCCCTTTACGGCGTTTCCCGAAGGAGAACTGGAATATCTCTTTGAGTACGCGTGCCACGAAGGGAACTACAGCATGACGAATATTCTCGGTGGCGAACGAGAGAAGGAAAAAGCTCGTAGGTAGCCACTCATATTAGAACCGTACAAATAGCAACGTCAGTGCAGGTTTGAGTAGAATCCGCAGGTTAATCATCAACGTGTTGGGATTTCCTCGTGCATTGGCTTGAATTCTTAAAACAGTTTCTGACTCGCAATAAAGAAATCGGAGCGGTGGCTGAGAGTTCCGATGGCCTTGCCGAGTTAATTACTGATTGCGCCTCCGTTGAAACGGCGAAGGTCGTTCTTGAACTCGGCCCGGGTACGGGTGTCTTCACGGAAAAGATCCTGCAAAAGATGTCTGATGAGGCCGTATTTTTCGCACTGGAAGTGAACCCGCGTTTCGTTGAGGCCACGAAGCGACGCTGCCCCCAGAGTCGCGTGTACCACGACACAGCTGTCAACGCGAGAAAGTACATGGATGAACTGGGTGTCACGCATTGCGATGCGATTGTTAGTGGTTTACCGTGGGCGTCCTTTTCAGATGAATTGCAGGATGACATTTTAGACGCAGTCCTTGACGTACTGAAGCCGGGAGGTACCTTCGCGACCTTTGCCTATTTGCGTGGCGACAAGACGGAGCCGGGCCAACAGTTTCGACGAAAACTGAACGATCGCTTTAGTGATGTTGAGTTGTCACGAACCGTCTGGAAAAACATTCCCCCTGCGTTCGTCTACCGAGCGCGTAGCCCCGAGTAAGACATCACGTTGTATCTCGTTTAGTCAGGGAGTGCGAAGACGAAGAGGTTATTGCCAAAGCTTGGGCGAAGCTCACGCGTCATACTCAGTTGCGTATTGGCGTTGCCCGCCGTGCCGGTACTGACGGCAATGTATTGCACGCCGTCGACCGCGTAACTAATCGGAAACCCCGTCACCGGTGACCCGAGATTAATTACCCACAGTACTTCGCCGGTCTCTTCATCAAATGCGCGGAAGCGACCGTTGACATCACCGCCGAAGACAAGCCCGCCACCGGTTGCGACGAGTGACATGGTGCCGGCACGGGTATCGAACTGCCATTGAGTTTCCCCAGTTTCGGCTGAGACGGCGTGAATCGTTCCCATCATGTCTGTTCCGGGCGTGAGTTGATGCCGCGCCGCCAGGGCATAAATCGCAAGCGGTGCCTGGCCGCCGGCGGTCAAGGCCAGTTCGCGTTCTCCACGGATGTTGTTCGTGGAGAGCATCCGGGCACAGGTGTTCCGCATGGGCATAAACATCAGTTTGGTGACCGGGCTATAGGCTCCGGCCTGCCAGTCCTTGCCACCGGCCCAGGTCGGACATGCGAGTATTTCTTGCCCGTAGTCGGTGAAGACCACCTCACTGTTTTCGGTCACGGCACCGGTTGACCCGTCGATATGGGTGATGACGTTTTGCGTAATCGTTGGCGTCGCCCAGAGAAATTCCCCCGTTTCACGGTCGAGGGTATAGACGATACCGGTCTTTCCGGGAATTCCCGTGATGACTTTTCGCGCCTCGCCCGGTTGGAGTCTCGGATTGATCCAACTGACACTGTCGGGGTTTGGTGCGACGGCGATATCGACCAGGATGCGCTCGAATGGGTGGTCGAGATCCCAATGGTCATTAAGGTGCTGGTAATACCAGATGATTTCACCTGTGTCGGCGTCGAGGGCGAGTGTGCAGTTGTGGTACAGGTGGGTCTGGTCTATACCGCCGAGCATAAATTTCGGGGCGGGCGAGGTGACTGACGTTCCGATATAGATCAGGTTAAGCTCAGGGTCGTAGCTCGGTGGCATCCATGTGCCGACGTGTTTGCGGTCTTCATATGCAACGCCGCCCCAGGTTTCATCGCCTGGTTCGCCAGGGGCCGGGATCGTTCGACGTCGCCAGAGTTCTTCTCCGGTTCGCGCATCGTGGGCGACGACGACACAAGACTCAGGACCACCACGCGGTCGACAACTTCGCCCGGAAATCATCTTGCCGTTCGCGATAATCGGTCCTGAGCTGTGTCCAGCGGGGGTGACTTGGTAATCAAAAATCTCAGTTTCCCATGCGAGTTCCCCTGTGGTGGCATCGATCCCGATGGCATAGCCATCGTCGGTTGCATTAATGATGAACTGGTCGTAGATCGCCAGATTCCGATTGTTGCGTGAGTTCCCGCCGACATACTCGTACACATCGTCCGGAAGGTTGCGACGATGCTCCCAGATGAGGTCACCGGTGACGGCGTTGAGTGCCTGAATCGCGTCTTCCGGATTCGGCATATAAAGCACGCCGTCGTACGCCA
>DTWD01000594.1 GCA_012963185.1 Acidobacteriota bacterium | reverse complement strand
TGGTGGCGGCGACTACGCTCTCGCCATTGATGAGCTTCATCAGCGGTTCCGCGAAGAAGAGGTCGCGATTTTCGAGAAGCACGGTGCGGAAATTATCGCCGTGTGGCAGCGGCTTGACGACCCGGAAACACTGGTCTGGATGCTGGCATATCGTGACCGTGCACATCGGACCGAAGTCTGGAATAAGTTTCGTGAAGATCCCGCGTGGGATGCCCTACTCAAGAAGTATCCCGTCGGAGTCAGCGCCGAAGTCTACATGATGAGTGCGACCGACTATTCGAAACTTAAGTAGCAAGCAGAAGTCGGCGTCTCTGGAACTATGTGTATCCGAGAGCACCGAATTTCGGCGCATTAGTTTCAAGCTATTGGCAAAAAAAGGCGACTCGGCATTTATGGCTGAGTCGCCTTTTGTATATCCATTCAAAAAGAAAGAACGCTACTCACTAGGCGGTGTGTAGGTCATCTCCCCCGCCTTTTTGACCGCTTCAAGCCCTTCACTGAATTCCATAAGCGGCAAAGTCTTCAGAGATTTCAGGCCACCCCCAGCAGTCAGACCAATCGACATCGCCGCAGCGGTGACATTGTCCGGCATATCAACTATACCCACAATGTCATGGTCACCGAACGCCATATAAGCCGAGTCAAAAGTACCGCCCAAGCGTTCAATTGCCGGACGGACGACCTCCATACGATTTTGAGGATTCTTGACTTGAGCTGCCCATGCAGCACTCGTGTACGAACCTAAAATTAGATATTTTGGCATCATTATTTCCTTTTCATTCAATTCGTGCCATCGCATAGTACTCATCAGAATTCAACATCGGCGCTGAGCCGTGACTCGCTTACAGTCTTGTAATAAATGAACCGACGTACATCCACACGACCTTAAAATGAAACGTTTAGCAGTACTCGCGCCGTGCGAGGCAACGAAGGATGAAAATGCACGTCATCCACCCCAGCCAAAGGTTCGCCTGGCAACCGCGATGCGTAATAGTAGTCAATGTCAGATACGTCACTGTTCAACAGGTTAAACACTTCAAATGACACATTAAGTTTTTCGTTTAATCGGACCCCAACTTCACCATTCAGAATGGTGGTCGGTTCCGATTTCACACTGTAGTCTTCGATAAGGGGTCGAGAGCCAAAATGACGCAGGCGTAAACTTCCAAAGACACATTGATCCTGAGAGACGGTCAAACCAGCTGCGATAACCCTATCTAACGAACCAGGAATATAAGACCCAACAACGTTAAAGTCTGAGAACCTAGCGTCACTGAACGACATATCTAATTCGCCCGTTAACCAGTCTGTCAAATTTAGGTAGTTCGTCCACTCAACGCCGTATCGTTGACTAGGTCGACTTGCCTCTGCGACACCTGCATCACCGACAAAAATAAGTTCGGAGTCAAACGACAGGTACCACAGTGCGACCGTCGACTGTAGTCTTGGAACCGCCACCGAACGAAACCCTATTTCGGAACCACGTGCTGGAACCATTGGGGAGGCACTATTCACAGGATCACCGGTAATGGGATCGACCTGTGTTGTTGTAGCACGCGGATCGTTACTGTGATAACCGTGCCCGTAGTTGACGTAAATCTCAGAGCCAGTCCAGGGCCCAAAGATCGCCGTCAGTTTTGGACTCACTAACCCTGATGTTCCCTGTCCATCATTCACTGACCTGATGGCATCGACAGTGTAACGATAACCATCCCCACGAAGCCCTAACGTCGTACGAAAGCGATCGGTCCACTCCACTTCACTCTGCGCAAAAACGCCGAATGTCATTTGTTGCACACGGTCTTGCCGATGCGTCCCTATCCGCCGTTTCGTAACTGTGGGATAGAGACCGACCAAACCGACATTGTCGTGGCGCGTACTGACACCCACAGACGACTCAGTGTGGCGGCCAAACAAATGTCCCAAACGTCGATGTACAACCTTCCCACCATAAACCCATCGATTACTAGCCTGCTCTACTTGATCGCCATTAACAGGGTCAGCTAGAAAATA
>DTWD01000593.1 GCA_012963185.1 Acidobacteriota bacterium | reverse complement strand
ATGGTCGCCGAGGGCATGTCGTCGTGAACCCGCTGACAGATTTCCCAGAGTCCCGCTTTCGAGTCGGTGAGTTGGTTTATACGAAAGTCGGGACGGACATCATAAAACGGCGAATCACGGAAGTGCGTTTTCAGCGCGGCAGACCAGTGATTGGCTTCGACGACATTCACAGCATCACTGATGCAGAAGAACTGCGTGATTGTGAATTACGCATCCCGGAATCAGCGCTGAGGCCGCTACCGGCCGGAACGTACTATAGCCATGATCTTGTTGGTTGCGAGGTGGTTACGCGAGCTGGTACGTCAGTGGGGGTTGTGTCTGAAATTGAGGGACCGACTGCATTGCAGCGACTTATCGTAGTGAAAAAAGAGAAGATTTGTGATGTCCCGTTGGTTGATGCGGTTTGCGTATCTATAGACGTAAGAGCCCGTCGTATTTGCATCGATCCGCCGGTCGGCCTATTAGATCTAAACGACCGGTAAGAAAAAACAAGAAGGGACAGGCACGTTGAGATTTGACATCGTTACCATTTTCCCGGCGCTCGTTGAAGATATCGTAAGTGTTGGCGTGGTTGGTCGTGGAGTTCGATCTGGTGCGTTGGATCTCGTGGTACATGACTTACGAACCTTTACGGATGATTCGCACCGCACCGTCGATGATGCGCCGTACGGCGGAGGGCCAGGGATGGTATTGAAGGCCGGACCTTTTATCCGAGCGGTTTCACACATTGAGAGCCAGAGGGGAATTCCTGAGTCGGTCGTTCTGATGTCGCCGCAGGGTCGTCAACTATCGCAGCGGGTTGTTGAGCGTATGAGTAGTCTTACGCATATTGTGTTGCTGTGCGGTCGCTACGAAGGCGTAGACGAACGGGTGCGTCTACATGTGGCGACGGAAGAGTTGTCGATAGGCGATTACGTGGTTAGCGGTGGCGAGTTGCCTGCCTGCGTTGTACTGGACGCGGTAGCGAGACGGGTGCCGGGCGTGGTTGGTGATGCAGATTCGGTTGCAGGCGACTCGTTTGTCCGACATTTACTCGATTATCCACACTATACGCGTCCGGAAGCGTTGGGGAAAGATGTCGTTCCAGAGGTGCTTTTGTCTGGTGATCATGCAGAAATACGAAGGTGGCGTAAACAAGAAGCCTTAAAAAGAACATTAGAGAGGCGCCCTGATTTACTCGCGCAACTGGATGTTGACGAACTAGACGCGGAAGAAAAGGTTATTCTTAAGGCCTTACAATCCGGGATACGCTGAATCGGAGTTGAGGTATGAACGCAATACAAGAGATTGAAAGTGCTCAGGTCACCGAACGACCAAACATGCGATCAGGCGATACTGTCAGGGTTCATGTCAAGGTCAGAGAAGGTGAAAAAGAACGTGTGCAGGTTTTTGAAGGATTAGTAATTGGGCAGCATCGAGGCGGAGCCAGAGCGACATTTACAGTTAGAAAGGTAGCGTTTGGCCAAGGAGTTGAACGTATTTTTCCGTTGCATTCGCCGATGATCGAAAAAATTGAAGTGGTTCGTTCAGCACGGGTTCGTCGAGCAAAATTGTATTTCCTTCGGAAACTTAGAGGCAAAGCGGCCAGGCTTCGTGAACGACGGCGTCGGGCTTAAGGCGACGTAGTTTGCATTTGCTAGGTTCTCTTCACTGCCCCGGCCCACACGATGGCAGTAAGACAAAGCGCTCGAATCGATGAAGAGAAGTCCTTATGGCAAGATGGCTTTAGCCGCATTGCCGGTGTCGATGAGGTCGGCCGGGGGTGTCTCGCCGGACCTGTATTTGCCGCTGCCGTCATTCTAGATCGCAAGGGGATGTTGTCCGGTCTGCGCGATTCAAAATTGTTGTCGCTCAAGGCACGGGAGCGTCTATATGGCCAGATAGTTGGCTCTTCAGACTGGAGTGTGTACGAGGTGTCGCCAGCGGAGATAGATCGTCTGAACATTCACAAGGCGTCATTACTAGCGATGAGACAGGCCATGATGGAACTAAGCCCACTTCCAGATTTCGCGTTAGTTGATGGGTTTCCTGTCCCCGACCTGCCATTTCCTCAGAGAGCAATTGTTGGTGGTGATCGGCAGTGTGCGTCGATTGCGGCGGCTTCGATAGTGGCTAAGGTTACTCGAGACCGATTGATGGTTAGGCTACACGAAATTGACGGCAGGTATGGTTTTGATCGACATAAGGGGTACGCGACTAGTGCGCACCTTGAGGCCCTCGAAAGGTTTGGCTATTCGGAACTGCATAGGCGTAGTTTTAGGCCAAGACGGTTGTTCGATAAGAGGACTCGTAAGAAGGATCCACGGCCTCTAGGCGAGACTGGTCGCTAGTAGCAGCGTTTAATTAAAGCGAAACACCGTACAGCTTATTGGCTTGTCTTTAGGAGGCCAGTGCCATCACTAGTACACTTCTCAAGCGGCATCTCTAACGCTATATTTTCTCAAAGTAGGCCTTGTTCTACTGATAGCGCCATTCCGTCATGGTGGTAGTAAAGACATGAAGCGACCAGTTGCCATGCTTGTCACTGGAGGAGAAAGGCTCCTTGGTTCTGGGCAACCATCGGAAAATGTTGTGCGGGATGTTATTTCGCTTGCTGTCGCATGGGCAAAAGCTGGCGTGGATATCGTACAGATACGTGAGGCTTGGTTGTCGGATCGAGGCTTAGTAGAACTCGTAAGACTGACAGTAGATCGTTTGTCCAGTTTTGATACCAAAGTAATCGTGAACGACCGGCCCGACATTGCCCTTTCCGCTAATGCAGATGGCATTCATCTAAAAGACGAACCACTAGTTATTGAGAGGGTTCGACCGTACTGGCCTAGAGATTGGCTGGTCGGCCGGTCGGTTCACGATGTTAATGGTGTTAATGAAATTCGTGGTACTGGGTATATTGACTACATTTTGGCTGGTACAGTTAAGAGTACGCCATCCAAACCAGGTAGAACGACGTTAGGATTTCATGGCCTCAAGAAGATTGCGGCTGCTACTGAGATACCTGTGCTCGGTATCGGAGGGTTGGAATTTACGGACTCTCTCAATGTCGCGAAGACCACTGCATCAGGAGTTGCAGGTGTCAGATTATTTATGAATGGAGCCAAGTTGAGCGACGAAGAACGTTCACGGCAGGTAGAACAATGTCGTCATGTGTTTGACTCGAACGCGCAAAAGTTTGAGCGCTAATTGAAAAGTTTGT
>DTWD01000592.1 GCA_012963185.1 Acidobacteriota bacterium | reverse complement strand
TCCAGCTAGCGCACGTACGACCGTCTCTTCTGCCAAACCACGATAATCGTAGGTCAAGAGCACCGAGGGTAACTCAGGAAGAAATGTCGCCGCGTAAGGATTGCCGAAAAAAATAACGACCAGTGGTTGGCCGTTCCGTAACGCTTGTTCCGACAATCGCATCAGTAACGCCACAAGATCACTCACAAGATCCATCCGACCGCTGAACGACGCAGTCCGGACAAATACACCAGCCACGATGGCATCGTACTGAGAGGCGGTGTCACGAACCAAATCGATCTCCGAACGCGATGAGCGGTCGGATAACTCGACTGACGTAACGTTCTCCCAACGTTCTTCTAGTTCAGGAATCATGATCCGGCTTGGCGCCCCAAGTCCCCACCCTGACGGATAGTCAAGCATCGAGAGATACAGCAGCGACTCGTCTCGTCGAATCGGAAGCGGCACCGAATTATTCGAATCTTTAACCAACGTCATGGATCGCTCGCTGATCTGACGGGCGACCGACTGATGTGCCCGCGTACCAACAAAAAGAGGAAGTGAATCAAGATCAACGTGACTGCGATGGTGCAACCCGAGTCGGGCTTTCGCAGTCAATATGCGGCGAACTGATTGGGTAATAGCTGCCTCAGTTATCCGTCCCTCCGCCACTGCAGTCTTAATACCCTCTAGCGCTTCGGCATCGTCTGGCGAGTGCAAAACCACGTCATGGCCAGCAGAAATTGCTTGTCCTGCGGCGTCAGCAGGCGACATCATTTCCGTGACTGCTCGCATCTGCATTGAATCGGTAAAAATCACACCATCAAAGCCGAGCTCTTCTCGCAGCAGTGTTTGCACGATCGGCTTACTGAACGTTGTCGGACGACCTTGTCTCGGATCTAGTGCGGGGAGCTGAATATGCCCCGTCATCACGCCAGTTGCACCGGCAGCAATCGCACGTCGGAAAGGCGGCAATTCAACCATCTCGAGACGTGACCGAGAATGTCGAATAACCGGAAGTTCCAGGTGTGAGTCGACCTCCGTATCCCCATGCCCCGGGAAATGCTTGGCTGTCGCCAGCATTCCGCCGGCCTGTAAACCACGAACATAGGCTGCCGCCAACTCACCGACCTTTGTGGGATTCTCTCCAAACGAACGCGTGTTGATCACGGGGTTTCTGGGATTGTTATTCACGTCCACCACTGGAGCAAAGTTCACATGCACCCCGATTGCACGAGACTCAATAGCGGTCACACGCCCCGCCTCAAATGCGAGTGCCGAATCCCCCGCCGCACCAAAAGCCATTGCACGCGGAAAATTTGTGGCACCCGCCATTCGAAACCCTACACCCGTTTCAAAGTCAGCTGTAATCAACAGCGGGATGCTCGACTCGGCCTGTAGCCGGTTAAGCACTGACGCCGCCGCAAGGGGTCGCCCAAGGACCGTTCGAGAATAAACATTATTGAGAAGAACATCTGGCACCAGTTGCCGACCACCAAAGACATGGAACCCCCCGACACGCTGCTGTTGAACCAACCCACTTAATCCGTCATAGACATCACTATCACTACTCGTATAAACAGAACGCAGTGACGGTAAAACTAGTTGCCCGATCTTTTCGTCGAGGGTCATTGTTTCCAGCGTCTCATCAATCCACCGCCGAGACTCGTTGTCTAACTCGTAGAGATCGTTTTGCGCAAAGAGGGAGTCGAGTGCAGTCGCCGTAACCAGCACGAAGGCGACTATGGTTAATCCGAATGAAACAGGCTGGGGTCTCACGCGCACATCTCATCGTATGGCTTTCTAGAACACTGATCAAATTAACTCAGAGTGGTTCTCGCACGCCTCCATAACTCAAAGTCGTCCGCTCTATATAATTTGATTACATGAGTCACCTTGCCCATAAGAACGCGGCGCCGAAGCTAACACGCTGTTTTGTTGTTACTGTCAGTGACACCCGAACCGACGAAACAGACCGCGGCGGAAAAACAATTGTCGACCTCCTACGACAGCAAGGACATGAAGTCTCTGGGAAAACGATCGTTCCAGACGACGCCGACAAGGTACGTAATGAGATTGAGTCCCACATTGGCCTAGCCGAGATAGATGTTGTGATCTCAACAGGCGGAACTGGAATCAGTCGACGAGATGGTACTTACGAAGTCGTGTCCTCGCTTCTTGATAAACAGATCGACGGTTTCGGAGAGCTATTCCGAGCCCTGAGTTACGAGGAAATTGGCCCTGCAGCAATGTTAAGCCGTGCGTGTGCCGGCATCGCTAACGGCACCATCATCATCAGCGTACCAGGTTCCGAGCATGCCGTCCGACTAGCTATGACCAAGCTCATCCTTCCAGAAATCGGACACCTGGTTCGCGAGGCACGTCGATGACCGTGAAGATGCGTCCCATTCGGGACACAATCCCAATGGGCGAAGCACTGCGCATCGTCACTGAAACTGCTCATCCACTTACTCGCACACACCATGTACCGCTAGAGAAATCAAGTGGCCTCGTTCTTGCGACCGACATCATAGCCGCACAAGATGTTCCACCATTCGATCGTGCGGCAATGGATGGATACGCTGTACTGGCTAACGATACTTTTTCAGCCAGTCGACAGACACCAAAGTCTTTGCGCTGCATCGAGACCGTGCACACTGGGAACATACCCACAAAACAGGTCGGAACTGGCGAATGCGCAGAAATTGCGACTGGGGCACCGATGCCCGAAGGCGCCGATGCCGTTGTAATGGTCGAGGAAACCGAGCGTACGAACAACGGCACGGTCGATATCTTTAAACCCGTTCATCCCAAACAACACATCGGACGGAGAGGTGCCGACATCGCCGTCACTCAAAAAGTTCTCGGCCCAGGAGACCTCTTGACACCGAGTCGCCTTGGCGCAATCGCGGCCCTCGGAATTCCTGACGTGGAAGTGTACGACCGGCCGTGTGTCGCCTTGTTATCGACCGGTAACGAAATCGTCGAACCTGGCAAACCACTAGAACCAGGTCATATTTACGACATCAATCGTTTCACGCTGGGTTCGATAGTCGGCATTCATGGTGGCGTGTCTACGGCATATCCCGTTGCGACTGATTCACTCAAATCGCTCGGCGAAGCTGTCGACACAATCTTGAAGAATAAAACTGACATCCTTGTTTTTTCTGGTGGCAGTTCTGTTGGAGAGAAGGACCTGACCCTCGACATTCTGCAAGAAAAAGGCAAGGTGCTGTTTCATGGCATTTCTGTCAAACCGGGAAAGCCGACTGTGTTCGGTCGTATCGGGTCGACTCCGGTTTTCGGTATGCCGGGCTACCCGACTTCGTGTCTTTCCAATGCGTACATGCTCTTAGTACCACTCCTTAGAATCATGGCCCATCTTCCGCCGTATCAGACGCGGACTGTCACCGTCCCGACTGCCCAACGACTCGTCTCAACAACCGGACGACATCAGTTTTATACAGTCCGTGTTGTCGATGGTGCAGCTGTTGGTGCGTTTAAAGCGTCTGGAGACATCACGAGCATGTCCCAAGCGGATGGCTATATTGAAATTCCAGCACAAACCGACCTTATTGAAAAAGGCGAACCGGTCGAAGTCAAATTATTCTAATCGTCGCGTGCCAAACTAACGCTTACCTAAACGGCGTGCCCACTCCAACTCAAGTTCATCGGCCGTGGCTAAATCAAAAATCGGGGCTGTTTTTCTGTACTCCCCCCGAAATTCTGTATGGTCGCGATAGCATACCGACAGGTCTTTCAGGCGTCCGTAGACGAACAAATCCACCAATGCAGCAACACCAAGCACCCCGTACGCAATCAAGTCGAGTCCATACCAATAGAAACCAGCGCTAATCAGCGCGCCTGTCATAACGACTGCCAGTCCAAGTTTGGGATCAAAATCCTTCCGGAGATAAAAGTCATGGCCTTCACAAATCGGGCAGGTATCAAGGATTTCATCGCCGCGAAGGTCGTTGCTAACAGCTAACGCAATCGCCCGGTCGCAACCACCGCAAATGATCGCTGATAGCGAATCAGAAGCATTTACAGGCAACCGACCTGAACAATCCGGGCAAATAACCATGATATTCACAGAGGCACTCGCTGAGAAACGAGTAAGTATTTCGCCAAAACCTCACCAACAATTACAGTGAACAAATCGACATAAAGGATTCCGGTTGCGGATTGCGTCGACTGAATTTTTGCTGTCTCCCAAGTCAAATATGCGAGTACAGACGGACCAAGCAATCCGAACAGCACTCGTTGCCAGAGAAAAATCCCCTCAAGCGACAATGCATAGCGGTCGAACCCGGCACCAGCAGGCGATTCCCAACTCGAAAGGGCAACAGCAACCACCACCCCCACGACAACAATACGAACGATCGTGGAACCGATGTGAAATTTAACCATTCCCTGAAGCATTGAAACATTCATGGAAGGTAACACCAGATACCAGTGACCGAGAATCATCGCTGTGCAACTCCCACCCAATAGCGCAGAAGACGACAGGAAACTCATCGCTGTTAATGTAGGGGAAGAACCGATTTCAACCGCCGACCAAGAAATCGCCTGAACAACGATCGCAGTAGCACCAGAAACAACCGTAACCCAAAGCAACGTGCTTCGGAATGCTGCTAACGCACGTCCAACCGTTGCCCAGTAGACCAACAATGCACCTGTGGCAACGACCAGTGCCGCAAACCCTAATGAGGAAGTTTCTCCACCATTGGCAAACTCCGGCCGAAACGCTAACGCGATAAGCAACAGTCCAGCACCGAGTCCAGCATTAAACCTAAAAAACTGGACGCCAGCTTCGCGCTTGACCAAAAGCAAGGTTGCCGCGATGCCGAGGCCAAAGTGCGCAAGAAAAAGAAATAAAACGGAAGACATTACTCGGAAATGTGGAACAACGATCTAACGACAGCACTGGCATAGGACCGGGAGACATGACGCGCAGTTATATCTCCCGGATCCCCCGCTAAATACTTATCCTAATCTCTGATTAACTGCGTCCCAATTGACCACATTAAACCACGCTGCCATATAGTCTGGTCTACGATTCTGATATCTCAAGTAGTACGCATGCTCCCAAACATCGAGGCCAAGAATCGCACTTTTGCCATCCATAATTGGTGAATCTTGGTTGGGTGAGCTCTCAATGCTAAGGGTCCCACCATTATTAATCAGCCAAACCCAACCGCTTCCGAATCGAGCCGCTCCCGCAGCTGAAAATTTTTCTTTAAATGCGTCAAATGTCCCGAATGCCGCATCAATAGCGTTAGCAACATTTCCACTCGGGGCCCCACCGCCATGGGCTCCCATCACTTGCCAAAACATGGTGTGGTTTGAGTGCCCACCACCATTATTTCGAACCGCCCCACGAATATTGTCTGGAAGGCTCGCCAGGTCAGCGATTAAGTCGTCGACTGACTTACTAGCAAGATCCGGATACCCCTCAAGAGCTCCGTTAAGTTTAGTAATGTAGGTCTGGTGATGTTTCGTGTGATGAATTTCCATCGTTTGTGCGTCGATGTGTGGCTCGAGCGCGTCGTAGTCGTACGGCAGAGCTGGTAATTCATAGGCCATGCATTAATCTCCTTCGAGCTACACTCGCAGCCCGCGCTTTCACACCCGCGACAACTCCATATCGCAAGTCAGGTAGTCTAAACTCAGCCACGGAGTTTAGTGGATCTCCAACATCCGGTCGAGAGCAATCCTGGTCCACCTCTTTTCATGCTCTGGAACAACAAT
>DTWD01000591.1 GCA_012963185.1 Acidobacteriota bacterium | reverse complement strand
AGTACTCAACCAGGACAGCCTTTGCCATGCTGTCTGTGCTCCTGTTGACCGTAGTCCACGTTCAGCACGCGAAGGGTCAAAACAGCGCCCCGGCGGACGCCTGGACACAATTCCGAGGCACCGAAAATCTCAGTGGTATTTCTTCATCGTCAATCTCGGACAACCCGCAACTCCTCTGGTCCTACGAGGCGAGCGAATCGATCGATTCTTCAGCCGCGATCGCCAATGGTACGGTTTTCGTTGGAACGTACTCAGGCGAACTAATAGCGTTGAACCTTGAGGATGGCGCCGTTAAATGGACCTATCAAGCCAGTGATCGGATGGGGATTGGTGAATCATCTCCCGCCGTCGGTAATAACTTAGTTTTTATTGGCGATTTAGCAGGCGTCTTGCATGCCGTCGATATCAATACGGGTCAGGCTGCATGGACATACGCGACCCAAGGCGAAATCAAATCGTCGCCAGTTCTGTCTGGGGACCACGTACTCATTGGTTCCTACGATGGGTTCCTCTATGGACTGACTGCTGAAACAGGCGAGCTACAGTGGAAATTAGAAACCCAGAATTACGTCCACGCCACGCCAGCCGTCTTTGACGGCATCGCCTACTTCGGTGGCTGTGATGAAGCCTTTCACGGCGTCCGCGTCGAAGATGGCACGGAGGTCGTTAGCCTCTCAGCCGGAGCCTATACTGCTGCCTCGCCTGTCATTAAAGACGGTCGCGCCTACTTTGGGACGTTCGACAACGAAGTAATTGGACTGGATCTTTCCACGCATGACGTCCTCTGGCGCTACGAACATCCGGACCGGCACTTTCCCTTTTACTCCTCCGCACTCACCATTGACGGCACTGTCGTAATCGGAGGACGAGACCGGATGGTGCACGCAATCGACGAAAGCACTGGCGCCGGCCTCTGGACCTTCATGACGCGTGCACGCGTCGACTCGTCACCCGCTGCTGCAAACGGTCGTGTCTATATCGGGTCAGGAGACGGTCGTTTCTATATTCTCGACCTCGAATCCGGCGAAAAAATATGGGAGTTTGATACTGGTGCACCTCTCTCGGCATCTCCAGCACTTGCCGACGGAAAGATCGTAATTGGTTCGCAGGATGGTGTGCTGTACTGCTTTGGCTGATACCCCACCCACAAGTTCGATTATAGTGAATGTTAATGAGCAATACCGCAGACGCGGCCGTTGCCGGCGCAACGGATACCGACGTTGGAAGCTACTTCGTTGCAAACTACCCACCGTTTTCAGTATGGACCCCAGAGGCCGTTGAAGACATTGCTCGACCGACACTCTCAGCCAAACCGGCTGACATCCCTCTCGGGTTGTATCTCCATATTCCTTTTTGTCGCAAACGCTGTCACTTCTGTTACTTTCGCGTCTACACTGATAAAAACGCGAGCGAGGTTCAAGCGTATCTCGACACCCTGGCCAAAGAATGGGAACTGTACGGAAGTCAGCCGGCCATTGCTGAACGTCCCTTAGATTTCATCTATTTTGGAGGCGGCACTCCGTCATTCTTGTCGGTACGACAACTGCAGGGTCTCGTTGATCGGCTTTCGGCTGTTCGGTCGTGGTCGACCGCCAGTGAAATCACCTTTGAGTGCGAACCAGGCACACTTACAGAAGCAAAGCTTCGCGCCATTCGAAACATGGGCGTCACACGTCTCAGTCTCGGCATCGAACATTTCGACGATGAGGTTCTTCAACTCAACGGCCGTGCTCACCGCTCAGCAGAAATATTCCGTGCGTACGAGTTTGCGCGTACCATCGAGTTTCCTCAGATAAATATTGACCTAATCGCCGGTATGCTCGGCGATACGAATGACAAGTGGAACAACGCGATTGAACAAACGCTCGCACTTGAGGCAGATAGCGTAACCATCTACCAGATGGAACTACCGTTCAATACAACGATCAGTAGTGATTTGATCAATGAAACGGGTCAATTCACTCACGCCGTTGCGTCATGGGCTACCAAGCGTCGCTGGGTTGACGAAGCATTCGCGGCACTGGAACGAGCGGGTTACACCATCAGCAGTGCGTACACGGCTGTAAAAGATCCTGCCAAAACAACCTTTGTCTACCGTGACCGTCTCTGGCAGGGCGCCGACCTCGCTGGTCTCGGTGTGGCGTCGTTTGGGCATATTAACGGCGTGCACATGCAAAACCTCGATTCATGGGGAACGTACGCGGCCGCAGTTGAGGCCGGCAATATACCGCTCAACCGTGCGTATCGCCCGACCGACGAAGAGCGACTAATCCGAGAGCTTGTCCTGCAGCTTAAACGAGGTTCGATCCGCCCAGCTTATTTCAAGAATAAGTACCACGTTGATGTGCAATCGCATTTCGCAAAACCATTCGCCACTCTAAATGCCGATGGTTATCTAGCTGAATCGTCTCCTGATATTGTTCAGTTATCTCGAGATGGACTACTCCGTGTGGACAGTTTACTTCCACGGTTTTTCCTTCCCGCCCATACTGAAATTCGTTACACATAAGTGACCCTATCCGCAACGCGAATGGCCAAAACTCATCCGAAATTACAAACACGCGGAGTCAATCCACTGTACCCGCTCGACCTTGTTTACCGACGCGCTGGGATCGAACCACCAAAAATCAAGATCGTGCAACCGTCGGATATTCCTCTGCCGTACCGATCACTCTTAGTTCACGACACCGATATGACGTTGACACTTGAACGCCACTTTGGTGGGGAGGTAACACTCCGGTCCCTGTCGACATTTACAAGCGGTTCGTCGTACTTCCGGCGGGTGCTCCTCGTGCAGGAATACGCTGGACAACCCGTAGAAATGGGTGCCATCAGAATAAAACTGGGCGCCTTTAGTGACACGCTGCGCCGGAAAATTTTACGAAATGAGATTCCGCTTGGACGTATCCTCCGGGATGGGCACGGCGGATGGTGATGGTTGGCCGGCCTCCGGCTCGTTCTCT
>DTWD01000590.1 GCA_012963185.1 Acidobacteriota bacterium | reverse complement strand
GTTAAGGAGCCAGGTACTGGCATTCCACCTTATGCAATTGAGCGCTATTTAGGTCGCAAATTGGTAACGGATGTCGGACCTGATGTGACTTTAGTCGATCGGTATTTTGAAGGCGATGGATTTACTGTGCAGGTGATGTCCTTGCGGGATCGGACAGCTGCACAGCGTGTCGCTTCGGGTCTCATTGAAAAAGGCTACGAGGCATTTGTTGCACCTCCGGTTGAGGATGCTCCAGTCCCAGTCTTCCGAGTTCGCGTCGGGAGATATAGCGATCGTCAAGAAGCTGAGCGGATCAAGAATCGACTTGAGCAAAATGAACAGCTCAAGCCATGGATTACACACTAGGGACGGCATTCGTGCGGCCCTTTTCATTAGCTGCTTTTACGGGTCTTTTGCTTACGCTTAGTTTTCCGAGCGTTGGGCATCCTCTATTTGCGTGGGTTGCATTGGTGCCGCTGCTGACTGCGGTTTGTTCTGCAACTTCTATAAACGCATTCTGGCTTGGGTTGGTAGCCGGAGTTATTCATTTTTCAGGAACGATCTACTGGATTCCGACCGTTATGGTTGATTTTGGAGGATTGCCTGTTGCTGCGGCTTGGTTCGTTCATCTTGTATTCGTAATTTTCCTTGGATTATTTATTGCGGGCTTTGCCATTTCGATAGCCGTTCTGGTTAAGCAGTTCGGTCGAGTCGGACTTATGTTTGCGCCAGCTGTCTGGGTAACCATGGAACTAGGACGAATTTATTTATTTACGGGGTTTCCTTGGCTACTCCTTGGTTACAGCCAAGTGCCGTTTCTAGTGATAGCCCAGGCCGCCAGTATTGTTGGCGTTCTTGGTATTTCGATTTTAGTGGTGGCTGTTAACGCTACCGTTTCTTATAGCTGGGTCGGACGCGGTAATGTACGTAGTCTGCCGGCGATGGTCACAGGCTCGGTATTTGTTCTTGTGGTCGCATTCGGTGTCTGGAGATTGGAGCGATCAGTATTACTCAATAAGGGGACTTCTCTGACGGTAGCTGCGGTGCAGGGAAATGTCTCGCAGGATGATAAATGGAACAGAACAAGACGAGATACGATTCTAACGACCTATCTTAAACAGACGAGGGATGCTGCGGCCGCCGGGGCTGAGTTGATCGTGTGGCCTGAGGCTGCGACGCAATTTCCACTGGCCCACGATGAACGAAGTGAGATGATACGGTCTACCGCTCGCGCAACTAATACTCACCTACTGATTGGAACTACAGAAATACAGACCGACGAACAAACTCGGTACTACAACGCGGCGCATATGGTTGGGCCGTCTGGAGCAACTACTGGGGTGTACCGGAAACAGCACTTGGTCCCCTTTGGTGAGTATGTGCCGCTACAGGATGCACTGTTCTTTGTTTCTCCGCTGGTTGAAGCTGTCGGGAGTTTTTCTGCTGGTCGCAGTGCCCAAGTTTTGCCGTTTCAAGATGACTGGGTGAGTACAGCAATTTGTTACGAGATTATCTACCCAGGCTTAGTTCGAGAGTTGGTTTTAGCAGGTGCAGATCTACTAACAACGATAACGAATGATGCATGGTTTGGACTTACGGCTGCACCGCATCAGCATTTTCAGATGGCTCGAATGCGCGCGATCGAGCAGGGACGCTATCTTGTTAGGTCAGCTAACACGGGAATCAGCGGCATAGTGGATCCTTATGGACGAATAATTAGCCGGTCAGCTCTTTTCGAAGAAGCGGTTCTTGTAAGTGAAGTGCGGTTGTTGACGGACGTAACTTTTTACGGACGTATTGGAGATGTGCCCGCATATCTAGGCCTGCTAGTTACGGTATTGGCGCTGGGTTGGAGGCGACGTTGAGTGATGAGTACGAAATGGAGGTGTCGCATTGAAAACAACATTAGATGAGCAGATTCGCAGGTACCAAGGATTAGTAAAAAGAGCAGAAGATCTTCGGAGCTATCTTTGACCCTGACAAATTAGAAAATGAAATCACTGCATTGGAGCAGCAGGCGGCCGATCCGACATTTTGGAATGATCAAGATCTCGCCCAAGAGGTGTTGCAACATCGCCGTCGACTACAAGAGGATTTTGATCTCGCTGAATCACTAGGCAATAGAAGTGAAGACCTCGCGGTCTTGATCGAGTGGGCGGCTCAAGGGGAAGAGGTCGTAGACGATCTTTTGGCTGGCCTTGACAGACTTCACAGTGAGGTTGAGGCGGTTGAGATCAAAAAGATGCTTGGCGGGGAACACGACCGTCGTAATGCGATTCTGTCAATTCATCCTGGAGCAGGCGGAACGGAATCTCAGGATTGGGCTGAGATGCTACTGCGGATGTATTTACGCTGGGCTGAGCGTCGAGGTTTTACCAGAGAGATTATCGAAACTCAGCCCGGTGACGAAGCTGGGGTTAAGAGTGCCACCATTACGGTCGTCGGAGACTATGCGTATGGTTCACTTTTGCCAGAAGCTGGTGTTCATCGATTAGTTCGGATTTCACCTTTCGACCAGGCTGCAAGAAGACATACTTCGTTTGCGTCAGTCTTTGTATGGCCAGAACTTCCCGATGATGTAGATGTCGAAATAGATGCAAAAGATCTTCGGGTTGACACTTATCGGTCGAGTGGGGCTGGTGGCCAGCATGTCAACGTGACTGACTCTGCCGTCCGTATCACTCATTTTCCAACAGGAATAGTGGTGTCTTGTCAAAATGAACGTTCACAGCACCGGAACAAAGACGCGGCCATGAGTGTTTTAAGGTCAAGATTGTATGACCAACGGCTTCAGGAACAACAGGATCGACTTGAGCAAATTGGTGGAGAAAAAAAAGACATTGCTTTTGGAAGTCAAATTCGGAGCTATGTACTTCATCCGTATCGAATGGTGAAGGACCACCGCACGAAGCTAGATGAAGGGAATGTCGACCGCGTTTTAGACGGGGATATCGATGAGTTTATTAAGACATACCTTATGAAGAAAGCTACTGGATTACTCAGTCAGAGCTCCACTAGTTGAGCAAATCCAGATTGTTTGTTGTCGATTAAGAGTTAAAGGGCAAACTGATATTTACTGCCTTCCGAAAGCCGTTCCAGGCTCAGTGCCTGCAATAAATGCTTCTTGGATCACACCGCGAGCCCATGGCTCAGCAACCTCACCTGTTTTGGGTACGACTGATGTGAAGACAATATTTCCAGGCGGTATAAAGCCGGGTGGCGTTTGACGATTGCCTATGTAGGCTTTCATGAAATCAATCCAGATGGGAAGAGCAACGCGTGCACCCTGCTCATTGTCTCCCAGGGTCTTTTTCTCGTCATAACCGACCCAAACACCTACCGTAATATCAGGGTCAAACCCCACGAACCAAGCATCTGTATATTCGTCCATGGTTCCGGTTTTACCACCTACCGGCCAATTTAGTTCTCGCCTTGCTCGTTGCGCCGTTCCACGTTGTACGACGCCACGCATTAAGCTGACCATGATGTAGGCCGTATCTGCTCTAAGCGCATCGTGGGATTGAGGTCGATGTTCTTCAAGCGTTTGCCCTTCTCGGTCAATCACGCGTTCAATTATGAACGGGACCATTCGTTTTCCTTGGTTTGGAAAAACGGAATAGGCGCTGGTAACTTCCATTAGTGTCGCTTCGGCAGCTCCCAGTGCGACCGAAAGATACGGAGGGATGGGTGAACTAAATCCAACACGCTTCCCAAATTCGACGACCTTATCCGGTCCGATTTCATTCATCAGCCAAACCGCTGGGACGTTACGGGAATCCTCAAGAGCCCATCTTAGGGTTATGGGACCTTCGTATTCATTGTCATAGTTGGTTGGTCTGTACGGTTTTTGATTTGGGCCGACTTCAAAACTGACGGGTTCATCTTCAAGAATGGTTGTTGTTGTGTACCCTTGGTCAACGGCTGCAGCGTATAGAACACCTTTAAAAAGAGAGCCAAGTTGCCTGAAGGCCTGTGTCGCACGGTTGAATTTACTTCGTTGGAAATTATAGCCACCAACCATAGCTAGAACATGACCTGTGCGATTATCTATAGCCACTAGCGCGGCTTCGACTTCAGGTTCCTGATCTAAGGTCGCGCTGCCATGTCCCTGGCCATTAGCTGGTAAACCGGTAAGCGTTACATCGACGAGGTCGCCGATCTTAAAGAGTTCTTTGGGCGATGTATGCCGCGTCCAACGGTACCCATCTTCGTCGATGTTTAGGAAGTAATCGCTGACTCTGACTTCGATACTATTGTCCGTGGTTCCCGTAACAACAGCGGGAACCATATCGCCAATAGAAAGCGGGTACTGCCACCGAGAATGGGAGAAGTCTTCTATGACTGAAACAGGGTTATTTCCTGTTAGAACGTTTGCTCGCGCCCCACGAAATCCATGGCGTTTGTCAAGCGTCCGGAGCCCTTGGGAAACTGCCTTGTTAGCGGCGCGTTGTAAGTCGATATCAAGGGTTGAGCGCACGGTTAGCCCGTCTTCGTATAGGCGGTTTGCACCGTATTCTTTTTCTAAATGTTGGCGCACCTCTTCCAAAAAATAAGGTGCGATCGAATTCACACGTTGTTGTCGTTCCGCAATTACTATCGGTTTAGCTATTTCAGCGTCCGCGGCTTCAGCTGTAATGAAACCATCGGCTGCCATGCGACGGAGTGTGTAGTTTCGCCGCCCTGTCGCGCGTTCGATGCTGACGAGAGGACTCTGGCGGGCGGGAGATTGAAAGATGCCAGCGATAAGTGCGGCTTCTCCGAGTGTTAGATCTTTGGCTGATTTCCCAAAATACAGCTGCGACGCAGATTCGACGCCGTTCGCTGCTTGTGTTGACGTACCTAAATACATCTCATTTGCATAAAGTGTCAGAATTTCATTTTTCGTGTAGCGCTTTTCGAGCTGGAAGGTGTAATAAATTTCACGAAGCTTTCTTTGCCAATTTTTCTCGAGTCCCAAGCGTTCTCCGCCGACTGTGATGTTTCTGGCGAGTTGCATCGTAAGAGTGCTTGCACCTTGAGCCAGTTCACCTCGAGATAGGTCAGTAATAATGGTTCTAACTATGGCAGGTATGCTTATCCCATTGTGTTCAAAGAAGGTTCCGTCCTCGGCTGCGATGATTGCGTTTCGCAGAACCTCAGGAATGTCGTCATAGCCGATGATGTCTCGACGCTGAGTTTGGAATTCCCCTATCAATTTGTTGTTACGGTCAAAGACGCGAGTGATGGTTTCCGGCGCATAGTCGTCCAGGTTTTCGATTTCAGGTAAGTCGGGCGAGTAAGCGAACAGCGCGCCACTAACTAATCCGACTAATGCTGTAATCGAAAAAATACTGAGAATGATGGCTCGGCGGACTTTGCTATCAGAGAATGCGCTCACAAGAACTCCGTCTGGTGATTTTAAATTACTACTGGATTTAATTGTGGTGTGGCGACGGGAATAGTTTGAGCATCATCAGTTTGCTTTCCTGCTCTGTAGAAATGAAACAAG
>DTWD01000589.1 GCA_012963185.1 Acidobacteriota bacterium | reverse complement strand
TCGGTCACCCTCGCAATAATCGAAAATAACGGCGCGTCGCGACTATCCAACGCACCTCCTTGAATAACATCCACTACTTGCTCTTCAAGATAAAGCTGCCGAAACAGTGGAGAAGTTTCGGAAAACAAGAGCTGCGAGAACACATCGAGCGCTGGCATATCAATGGCGGCATCTGAAAACGCCGGCACATGATATCCGATCATCAAGAATGGCAACGTCGGATTGGACCAGCCAACTGTTGTCGTCCGCTCTTCGAATTGCTTAGGTTCCTGCGGAATACGCGGTACAAAATCTCCTCGCTCCCAGTCTGAGTAATACTGCTCGGAAAGACGCTCAAGAGCCGACTGGTCAAAGTCACCAACCACCACAATTACGCTATTTTCTGGTCGGTAATATCGGTCATAAAATTGAATGCTGTAGTCGTAGTGATTCGGCATGTCTTTAATGTCATCCAATAAACCGATTGTTGTGTGCTTATAGGGATGAGATGTATAGGCCAAATGATTGAGTGTCTCTTGCAAGAGGGACACTGGGTTCGAAAAATTCAGGTTGTACTCACCAAGAATTGCACCGGCCTCTGTTCGAAACGCCTCTTCTGAATACCGTAAGTTCTGAAATCGATCCGATTCCAAATCAACGATTGTCTCGAGTTCATCCGAACTTGCAACGATGTAATACGCAGTCCAGTCGCTCGTCGTAAATGCATTCGAATCTGCACCGATTCGTTTAATCACCGCATTGTACGCATCCGTTGGGTACCGCTCAGTACCCCGAAACATCATGTGTTCGAAGAAATGCGCGTAGCCCGAAAACCCTGGCTCCACTTCATTACGAGAACCGGCACGCACGACCGTATAGAACGCCACGACACCAGGACTGTCGTACTCAACACCAACGACCTGAAGACCATTCTCAAGTTGAAACGTCGTGACTGGAAAAGGGAAAATGTCGCCGCGGTCTTGAGCCACCGACACAGTTGCAGTAGCCCAAAGAATGGCGACCATTGTGAGACCATTAAACAAGTGCTTCATGTTGCTCTCCTGGCTATCTCCAGCCCTCACTACGACACGTAACCCGGAATGGCATTGGCTCAGTCAGTGTGACACCGACAGAACTCGTCAAACCTTTCAAACACCTTATCCAACCGTCTAAAGGCTTTACTTTCTTGCGTATCAATCGGATTTAGTACATCAACGAACGTTAGTGAGGAGTCGGGCGCCCCATCACGATCGGCTTTTGGTCCGAAAAACTATCCGTCACGGCTTGCGTCACCACATTTGAAAACAGTGGCCTGATGCTAAGGTGATCGTACGGCCTGATCTGCATGAGCAGAATGCCAATCAGGTCTTCCACAGGGTCGGCCCAATAGAGCGTGCCATACGCCCCTCCCCAGGTATAACTTCCAATTGATAACGCATCTTGCGCTTCAGCTGAATTGGTCAATACACCAAAGCCGAGCCCGAACCCATATCCACGGCCACGAATATACACATCCTTCCCCACTCCAATGTGGTTACTGACCATGTTATCGACCGTCATCCGACCAAGCAGTCGTACGCCATTCAACTCACCCCCATTCGCAATCATCTGAGCAAATTGGTAATAGTCAGCTGCCGTCGACGACAATCCTGCGGTTCCACGAAACATGCGCGTCGGCTCACGAAATGCCGGCGCTTGCCTTAATTCGATTCTCCCAGCCGTATCGGGTCGATATACAGCAGCAACCCGGTCAACCTTCTCTCGCGGAACGTAGTAGTAGGTATCAGTCATCCCAAGCGGTTCAAAAATCCGCTCACGCAGAAACACGTCAATCGACTGCTCTGAAATCTTTTCGACAAGAACGGCTACGTAGTTCGTCGAATCACCATACTGCCAGTAATCACCGGGGTGAAACGCAGCCGGGATCACGGCAGCATTTGCCACCTGTTCAGCTAAGGTCGGCCACCCTTTTCCTCCATTGGTGACCTGGTCAACCTGCGCCTGCGTTAAGCCTTTATCACGCGGATTTAGTGTCAGCCCCGATGTGTGCGTGAGCACATGGCGCACCGTAACCGGTCGGAC
>DTWD01000588.1 GCA_012963185.1 Acidobacteriota bacterium | reverse complement strand
CCCACACCCAATATGCACACGCCCGCGGAGAAGATTGATCCCCATTGCCAGCCCGTAGGCAGCAAGTAGACCCGCACTGGCATAAGCCACGATCTGAATCTGCACTGCAAACAACCAACCAAGAGCGAGCGACACCTCCACCATCGGAATCAGGTGCGCGGTCAGACGAACGAGCCCCGGTGGAATGAGCCTGTAGTCCCTCAGCGCTGCCTGAAACTCCTCAAGTCCCGTCAGCTTGTGCACCGACGCAAGGAGAAACAGTAACGTGAAGCCGAGCGACACAAACCGCAGGAGAAACGGATCCACCATTACTTAGAACCCTTGGATGAACCCAAGTGGACCCGGATCATCGATCGTTCTGTCAATCGTAAGTTTGACGGCATCGTACACCTGCAGTTCGCCCTCCACATCTGCCACGATGAGTTTCGGTTCGTCGCTCTGCGTCACGAACAAATTACTTGCCGGTGCCCGGAGTTCGATGCGTTCGACACGCCGCTGCTCGTTGATGTCATACACCCAGATCTCAGTACCCGGCTGATAGTGCGTATACTCACCGCCTTCGTGCATCAAAACGTAGGCGTAGCCACTGGGTGCATGAACGCTGTACAACTGGCGACCTCCTGGACGCCACTGATCGTCCCCAGCCAGCAAGTTCCACGCCTCACTCACCACGATATCGGACCCGTCAACCGACACGTCGAATGCCTTTCCCTCGTGGGATAGGAGCCACCAGCCGTCCGCTGTCGGCTCAGGTCGGTCGAACACGGGGTCAACCTGCACGTCGAAGAACGCCGTGCCGCGCACACGGTTCGTTTCGGTGCCGTCTTCACCCAACTGGATCAGTTGCAACATACCGTCGCCGCATATCATCATGAATGCCAAGTCGTCGACCGGCATGATGACCGCACAGCCCGGTGTCGAGATCTCCCCAACAAAGGCACGATTCTCGACATCGACTACAGTCACAGACTGTGCCGGTGTCATATTGAAGACTAAAAAATAGCGGCCATTTCCCGTGAGCCCTGCATGCCGGCGCACCGGCTGGCCTTCCATCTTTTGTGGAATTTCGATCTCGGCAATTGGGGACAGGTTCTCAAAATCATAGACAGCAACGATATCGGTACGTTCACCGTGCACGCCACGCGAGTAGTACCCTTCTGCAGCATAAAACTCACCGCGCTCATGTGAGATCTCGACGGCCGGCGTCCGATTACTTAAAGAGAGCAGACCGTGCATCTCTCCAGTCTCAGCGTCGTAGATATAGCCGGCTGTCCGCGATTTTGAAATGAACCAGTTATCTTCCGGGGGAGGCATTGCCTCGCTGCCCACCGTCTCGGGGGGAATCTGCGCCTGCGCAGCTGAGACGAGAAACAACAGACACAACGCCGTCAAGGTCGTGGCGCGCATGATTTCTATCCTCCGCGACTGGGTGCGATAGGTACCTCTACGGCGACCCCCAGTCTTAAGGGGCATTCTATAGGTGACTCAAGAACATATACAACGCCTTAACAAACTGGCCCTAAAGTAATGGTTGACCCTTTGGCGATAATGTTCCGACACAACGATCACTTCTAAGGACCGAACACTATGCCCACTTATTCCAAAACAACTGTGATGCTGGTCGCCTCGATATCGATGTTCTTGCAGGCGTCGTCCAGCTCTTCATTCGCACAGATTGCGGATGCGTATGACTATCTACTGCTAGCGACGAATCGAACGTCGACGATGGAAACCGAAATGCAGGAGGCAGCCGACCAAGGCTACGTGTTTGCCGGAGTGATGGGAGGCGAAACCTCCTTTGGTGGCAATGAAGTGGTGGTCGTGATGAAGCGCTCTGGGACTGATCGCAATCCACGGTACGACTATCGGTTGCTGGCCACAAATAGAACCTCAACCATGCAAGGCGAAATGCAAGACGCTGGTGACGCTGGATATGTCTACAAAGGGCAGACCGTATTTGACACCACGTTCGGCGGCGACGAAGCCGTTGTGATCCTCGAACGAGACAAGGAGCAACGAAGTGTCACGCCCTACGAATATCGTTTACTGGCAACGAAACGCACCTCGACGATGCAAGAAGAATTGAGTGAGGCAGGACTCGCGGGATTCAAATTTATTGGAGTGACCGTGTCTTCGACCACGTTTGGTGGCGATGAGGTGGTTGCTATTTTGAAACGTCCAGTTTCTTCGAATTAGAAAACTGACTCAGTCATAGCCGACCTAGAACAACGGCCACATGCTCATGCCCAGTCGCATACGACGCTTCCGTCACCGCACCTGTTAGTCAACGGGGTCCGGTGGGAGTCGAAAATCACTGAGGTTTGGTGGTGTCACGCGCCGCTCAACGGGTCTCGGAAGCTGCGGTACCCACTCATATGGGACGCGATGGGCACGGTAGATGCGGTGCGTGTCAGGATCAGTGCCGAAAAATGGGTTCACGTATTCCCAGACGATTTCAGAGTCTGCGGTCAGTTCAAAAATGCGTCCGTCGGCGCCTTCGGTAACCATCGTGTTACCGTTCGGTAACCGCTGCACGTTGCTCACATAGTGACTGAAAAATCGATGTCGTTCCGTTCCAGTCAATGTGTATTCCCACACTTTTTCAAACGTCACGGGATCGATTTCAAGCACCCGTGAGTTGATGCGGCGAACTGTCGCTCTTCCTGTCGGGGCAGAGGGCGTCGGTGTGCCGTAGCCGGCTTCCCCACCGTTATCAAAGACCAACAGATTACCGGCTCCAGGCAGTCCTTTCGGAATAATGTGTGGATTATGTTGACCAATAATCTGTCCGATCTCACGTAGCGCTGGGTCCGTCCGGTAATCGGGTCCCATCCGCCACACAACCGACCCTTCTCGATCGATGATCGCCATGATGTTGGCTTCGCGACTACTCCAAATGATGTTCTCAGGGTGAAACCGATCATCGCCATCGTCGTACCAGTGATTTGGTCCGACGTAGGAGGCGGCATTGATGTGTAACCAGTCAGCACTTTCTCGCTCTTCATTCCATTGCACCGAGCGGTAGAGTGCATTTCGCTCTGCCTCGGAAAAGCCGAATTCATCCACATGCTCGCTCGCCAGCCATTTCCAGGTCACGTCACCATCCCAGGTGACTTCCAGGAGAACGTCGTCTTCTAGGCGTTTGTCTGTAATGTCAGCTTGCACCAGATTCGTATGGGATAAGACGAGTGTCTTACCGCCATTGACCCTGGGGTTCGCGTCTGGCGCGTAGTAACCGATGGGATTGCCCTCCCGTTGCCAGTCGTGATGGAGCCGTGAGGCCCACACGGTGGCGCCGTCTTCGGTTTCCACTTCTTCGAAGTTCTGAAACTCCCAGACAACGTTGCCATCCCAATCCAGTTGCACGAGCGCAATCGCTTCCTGATGCGGTTCACGTGGAATCGTGCCTCCCATGACATAGCCACCGGGCAGAATGCGGAATGGACTCGGAACGGCGGTCAGTTCTGTCCAATGCCTGACCACCTGCCCGTTCATGTCGATGAGCACAGCGCCCTGTTCGTCTGGGGTGTCGTGAATCGTGTACCCGTTCCAGGCCTTGTCAGGGTCGTACCGTGTGGTGCCTGTCGGGTAGACAGACGGCGCAGCTGTAAACATGGCGGGCACTAATAGGAATGCGAGGAGGACCAGTAGGCTCGTCACTATGGCCGTACGGGCGTGGTCGGTTTTGACGCCGTTATTTAGTTTGTCCATTTGACCAGTCGGTATCCCAAGGCGTTTCTGTAGAAGGGCTGCGTGAACATCCGAAT
>DTWD01000587.1 GCA_012963185.1 Acidobacteriota bacterium | reverse complement strand
GAGTATCACGTTACTGTCCGGGCCGCGATGAGCACGGCAGGAGTGCTCTGATTGAAGCGGCGGGCTGGGGTTTACGCTCGAGCAAGATTCGAATGAAACGAACGCGGCCTCTTTATTCCGGAAAGGCCAAGTCTGTTTTCCTGACTGACGATCCAAAACGCCTGGTGATGGAGTTCCGCGATGATACTTCGGCGTTCGACGGAGAGAAAATCGAAAAACTGGATCGCAAAGGCACGGTAAATAACCGGTTTAATGCGTTCATTCTCGATAAATTGGAAAGTGCGGGCGTTGCCACCCATTTTGAGAGATTACTCAGTAATACGGAGTCGCTGGTTAAGCGCCTCGAGATGATTCCAGTGGAGTGCGTGATTCGGAATATCGCGACCGGTTCGTTATGCAAGCGGTATGGAATCGACGACGGTCTTGAACTTGATCCCCCCACGTTCGAGTTTTTCCTAAAGGATGATGCCCGTCACGACCCGTTGATTAACGATTATCACATCCAAAGTTTCGATTGGGCTTCTACTGGTGAGGTAGAGGTAATGAAGAAAGTAACGTTCCAAGTCAATGATGCGCTTGGAGAGCTGTTTCGGTCTGAGGGGATGATCTTGGTCGACTTTAAGGTCGAATTCGGGCGTTTCGAGGGCGAATTGTTACTGGGAGATGAATTTACGCCCGATGGATGCCGATTATGGGATATGGAAACTCGGAAGAAACTCGACAAGGACCGCTTTCGGCGGGGCTTGGGCGGTGTGGTTGAAGCGTATGAGGAGGTGGCTGCCCGATTGGGTGTTGATTTGGAGACGCCAATTGGCGACTGAACGCCGAGCGTTTGTTGTTAAGCAGTGCTGATATTCCCAGGCGGACCAGCGGCATCCGCGTTTCGCCTGCAAAAGCGCCTCCTTTCGATTCGTGAAAGAGTACCCTCAGCGGCGAACCTGAGCGCGTATTTCCTGTATTTGGTTGACCTCGAGGGTGAGCTGCCCGTAGGTCATCGACACGTTCTCGAGAATCTGCTCGGCTCCGCACCGGCACCCGGTGTTGAGGACATCTCAGAAGACACCTTGAAATACACAGCGTTTCCGCGCCTCGGAACGGTGTCGCCGTGGTCGACGAAGGCGACAGACATTATTCACCGATGTGGTCTTGGTCAGGTGCGACGAGTCGAACGAGGCATTGTCTGGCAGGTTGAAGTCACTAGTGTCTGCGGTGGGCAGGAAATCGCAGCGTTTCTCCACGACCCCATGACCGAGTCGGTCATTGTTAATGATTCTGATCTTGAACAGATTTTCCAGCAGACGGATGCTGCGCCATTAGAGTGGATGGAAGTTCTTAACGGCGGCCATGAATCCCTTGCTAAAGCAAGTCGTGAATTCGGTTTTGCTTTTTCTGACGACGAGCTGAACTACGTAATCGACGGGTACCGTGGCTTGGGAAGGAATCCGACGGACGTTGAGTTAATGATGTTTGCGCAGGTGAATTCGGAGCACTGCCGCCACAAGATTTTTAATGCGTCATGGGAGATTGATGGTGATCGGCAGAATGGCTCACTGTTTCAGATGATTCAGGCAACTCAGGAAGGTAAAGAGAACGGAACGCTCAGCGCCTATCGGGACAACGCAGCGGTCATAGCGGCCAGCGACGGTAGCTGGTTTCTACCAGCTGTGAATACCCGCGAGTACCAGACACTGGTCGAACCCGCCCATTTGATTGCGAAAGTCGAAACCCACAACCATCCGACTGGCATTTCACCCTTACCTGGTGCAGCCACAGGTTCGGGGGGAGAAATACGTGACGAAGGGGCTACGGGCCGGGGAGGTTGGGCGAAGGCCGGCATTACCGGGTTCTCTGTCTCCGATTTGCGCTTGCCTGGTGCTATGCAGCCTTGGGAGGCATCTTTCTGTCATCCACCTCGGTTGGCAACACCTCTTCAGATCATGCTGGAAGGGCCAATAGGTGCTGCGTCTTTCAATAATGAATTTGGCCGACCCAACATCGGTGG
>DTWD01000586.1 GCA_012963185.1 Acidobacteriota bacterium | reverse complement strand
ATGCGCTTGATCGAAAGTGACACAAGTACTCGAATCTTGGCAAATCCCCACTTGCGAACTGCAGACGGCGTCGCCGCAACGGCTGCCTTCGGAGAGCGTGTTCCTGTGCCTGTCACGACCTTCTCGCCTATTGCGGCAGGCGGTGTCAGCCAGCAACCTATAACGTCGTTTAATTATGAGAACATCGGCGTCAACATTGAAATCACGCCGCGCATTCACCACAACAATGAGGTATCACTCGCACTCGATGTCGAAATCAGTAACATCTCCGGCACGGGATTCGGCGACCTGCCTCAGTTCGGCAATAGAAAGATTGTGACCTCGATCAGATTACGTGACGGCGAAACAAACATTCTTGCGGGTCTAATTCGCGACGATGAGCGGGAAGTCCTAGAGGGCGTACCTGGTTTTAATCGCATTCCTGTCCTAGGCCGGTTGTTCGGACGAAACAAAACAGAAACGCAAGAAACGGACATCATTCTAACGCTTACGCCGCATGTGATTCGTGGAATGGAACTCGAAGAAAACGACCTACTTCCCTTCACGGTCGGCCGTGACGTCACGTCCAGCCTGATCGGCGGCTCGCCCGTCCAACTACAGCAACAAGTTCAGCCCCAACAGCAACCACGCGCGCTAGCACCCGGACAGCAACCCGTCTTCCCACCAAGCCAACCGAACCAACCAGTGCCACGCTAAAACAGCTCGCTACACGCCTATTCCACAGACACCTGCGCTCCAAGCGAACGAAGTCTCGTTACAAGATTTCCGTAGCCCCGCTCGACGGTCTCGAGTGGTCCTATACGACTCACTCCTTTTGCGGCGAGCCCTGCCGCGATTAAAGCCATCCCTGACCGTAGGTCACGAGTATCTAAAATCCGTCCATTGAGAACTCTAGGCCCGTCAACAATGATCCGATGCGGATCACAAAGGAACAAATTGGCACCCATTCCGCTCAACTGCTCCAAAGCAAACAATCGGAGTTCATACATCCAATCATGGACCAAGGTGCGCCCTTCCGCTTGGGTCGCTAAGACTGTCACGAGACTCACCATATCGCTTGGAAACGCGGGCCACGGAGCAGTCGTAATCTCGCTGCAGCCCTTCATCCTAGATGCCCTAACGATTAACCGTTCATCATTCGAGTCGCAGCCAAGCCCCAATCGTTTCAAGACAGTAACGATGGGCTCCAGATCTGCAGCCCGAGCACCGTACACTGCAACATCCCCACCCGTAATTGCTCCAAGAACAGCCCAGCTTGCCGCTTCGATGTAATCGCCTTGTAACTGATGCGTCGCTCCCTTCAGTTTCAAGCCACCGTGAACTCTTAACGTAGAAGTTCCAGCACCTTCGATCTCAACCCCCATCGCCGAAAGAAAAGTGCACAATTCGACCACATGGGGCTCAGAAGCCGCGTGACGGATTTCCGTGATACCTTTAGCGGCAGCGGCTGCAAGAACGGCGGTTTCTGTTCCTGTAACCGATGCCTCTTGAAGGTAAAAAGAAGCAGCCTTCAACCCGCCGGTCGCATCGAGGACATGACCGGTACCGTCACGTTCTCTTACTCCCATCTCCCTCAAAGCCTCCAAATGAACAGACAACGTACGGCGAGCTGGAAAATCCCCACCCGGCGGCGCAAGCTTCGCTGTCCCCACGCGAGCCAACAGCGGCCCCATGAGCAACACCGAGCCACGCAAACGTCCCACCAAGCCCGGGTCTGGCTCATCTGAAGATATCTTTGAACAATCTACCGCCAGCGTCGTTGTTCCTTTCCCTTCGACGTCCGCTCCTAAGCCAGACAACAGCTCCACCATGACATCGACATCTCGAATGCGTGGCACGTTCGTCAACTCACACAACTGGTCCGTTAGCAAGCATGCCGCAAGTAGTGGTAATGCCGAATTCTTATTACCTTCTACATCAATGCGGCCGCCCAACTTATAGCCACCTTCAACAACTAGCGTTGAACTACGTTCCTCGTTAAATTGCTTCGACATTTCCGTTAGTCAAACTCTCCAAGCAATGAGATCTCAGGCACGAGCTCCACATTGAATTTTTGCTCAACAGTTTCCTTGCACCGCTCCATTAGAGCCTTAATGTCTACGGCTGTGGCATTCCGGCGTGTCACGAAAAAGTTCGCGTGCCTCTCAGAGACCCGTGCCATTCCCTCGGCACATCCCTTTAAGCCGGCTGCATCAATTAACGCTCCAGCCGAACAGGGTATCCCTGAAACTAATTCGGTATCAGTCATCATCGGGTTCCTAAACACGCAGCCCGCACTCGGCTCGGCGAGCGGCTGCGTCGATTTCCTGAACTCTAACGACCTGCGTGCCGCTCGGCGTAAATCGGTGGGACTTGCCTGAGCCGTTTCAAATTCAGCCCATAAAATGAGCTCTTTCGTGTTTTGTATCCTGCTTTTGTCATAGCCAAAGTTCATCTCAGCTACCGACACTTCTACTTGATGCCCGTCCGCTTCGACCAAACCAACACGTCGGATCCTTTCGCTCAGAAGGCGACCTCCAAAATGAGCATTCCCTGCAACTGCTCCACCGACAGTGCCAGGCGTTCCCGCCCACGTTTCAATTCCACTAATTCCTCGTCGTACCATCCACCGTACAAGACCATTCAACGTAACCCCAGCAGAAGCGCGCACGCTGTCAGCTGTCGGGCAACAAATCTCACCGTGACGGGCACGGACTACAAGTCCTCGTACGCCCCGATCGCTAATGAGTACATTCGAACCTCCACCGAGCATCGTAACCGGTATATTCAATTGGCTCGCGGCTTTACGTACTGCAACCAATTCCTTTTCAGTTCTCGCCTCGAGAAAGAAATCAGCCAAACCACCTACCCTGAATGTCGTATAGGGCGCTAAAGACCAGTCTCGATGGATCCGTTCCCGTCCTGTCGCTTCTGATAAAACGTCTATTACGTGCTTCCCGTTGAAGTCGTCCGACGATGTCTCTTGCTCTCTCATTGCGACGACGCCATTATTTCTTCCAGTTCAACCAATGCCTGTCGTGCAATTACGCGATCACAGACATCAAACTCCAACCAATCGCCAGGCCCAAGTTGTCCCAGTAGATGAAGATCGGCACTAATGACTGTTGCAATTTTCGGGTATCCGCCTGTTGTTTGGCAGTCAGCCATCGCCAATATCGGCTCGCCAGATTGAGGAACCTGGATAGAGCCCATCGGGACAGCCTGAGACAACATCTCACGAGCATCGCCACGACGAACCGGAGGACCCTCTAGTCGATACCCCATGCGATCCGACGCGATTCCGACCCAGTATCTCTTAGAACAAAAAGTTTCGACTGAATCCCGAGGAAACCAATCCACCTGGGGCCCAAGAATCACTCGCACCTTTGTGCCACCAGTCGGTCTTCGCCTCCATCTAAGACCAGGACCCGGATGCGACCTAACACTCTCCCCCCGTAAACTCCCGACTCGCAACTCATCACCCCTTCTAAGCGGCCGCCCTGCCATTCCTCCTTTTTCGGTCGGCAGATGCGTCGAGCGACTTCCCATGAATGACTCGCCCTCTACACCGCCCGCGACTGCGATATACGCTCTTGCT
>DTWD01000585.1 GCA_012963185.1 Acidobacteriota bacterium | reverse complement strand
GACACGGTGAGTTTGTTCGGCTATACCGCCGTCTACTAATTTTCCTGTCGCAGGATCTAAAGGAGTCTGACCTGAGAGAAACAGCAATTGACCTGCTGCGATTGCTTGGGAGTATGGTCCGATGGCCTGCGGGGCTTTGTCGGTTGTAATTGGCTTTCGCATGCTCGTGATTATGCGGCTTTGACGATTTTATTCGAACGAATACATCGGGTGCAGACCCGTAGACGTTTTATTCCGCCGTTGATAACGACGCGAACAGGCTGGATGTTCGCTTGGAACCGTCTAGGAGTGACGTTATGTGCGTGACTGACATTTCGTCCAAATGCTGGACCCTTTCCGCAAATTTGACATCGCTTTGCCATCTCGACAACTCCCCACGCGGGCCTATTCTCGATGCCCGCTTTCTTGACTGTTCAACTTTTTAGTATATCACGTGTATTTTCTGTGGAAGAGTGTTGACTTCCCACGAGCAGGAAGATTTTTAGGTCATGATCCTGGAATGATTAACCTAGAGGGTTCACCGCTCGAATCCTGACCCGATTCTTGGGCCGCTGGTTTAGATTTTGATGCCAAGTCTTGAACCACCCGTTGGATCAACTCAAGGTAATCCGTGTCAGTGCCGGCTAATGCTTCTTTAGCCTGTCTGGCTGCCTGTTCGGTGCGCCGAAGTGCTATAACAATGTCTTTGTCGATGGGCACTTTAGCATCATCACGTTGCTTGTCGAGTGCCACTTTGAGTTCACTTTCCAGGCGCTGAGCGGGCAGTGATGTGGCTTTGTGATGGTAGATAATGCCTCTTCTTTCGGTTTCTAGAGTCTTCGCAAGGGCGGCGACTGCATCCGCCACGTCCACATCATACAAGGGAGGGAGTGCCGTTGGGCGATATTGGTCAATTAGACTCTGTATAAAAAAGAATAGTTGATGTTGTCGGGGACTTAGATCCTGAATCAGTGGAATCAGCAGGCGTGCTTCACGCCGTTGTTTTCGCTGAATAATGGCTGGTGGATGAGTTCGAGCTGAGGCCAGGTACCCACAGTCAGGCGGGCATTTAATTATCGTCAGACGCTTGGTACCGCAACAGTGAGAACAGATAGCCTTACCGAGCGCCGGACATGCTCGACGACCCCGACGGTGCTCACAGGATGGACAGGTGTTCGCTGGCATTGTAATGACGTTAGCGTGGCACACTCAACTTCATTGGGTCAACTGTCTCAGCGGCTCAACTGAGAGTAGTAGGTAGAGACTGGCATTACCGATAATTGACCGAAACGAAAGTTTTCTGAAACATCTGAGCATTAATGTGAACCAGGAAGTCCAAGGTTTCTTACGCTCCTTCTCTTTTTTACACTGTCTGGCATTTTTTAGGGAAGATTTGTGAAAAATTGGACTGTTTACGTTAAAGGCGTGCTGTTTTTTGCCGATGAATCTAATATGAGAAACCAGAAGGGCGTTTGTGTCGTCTATAACCTCAGAGGGATTAGATAGCCTGAAAGCTGGACGGATGTGTGTTTATCGTGTAAAGTCATGTGTTTTGTTTAGTCAAGACGTCAGATGGTTTAGCGCCTCGCCAAGCAAGGTGAGTATCCCTTGGCTGCTGGTGCGAATTGGCGCTTGGGACTTAAGGTGTGACGTTTCTTGGGTGAAGCTGAGTAGTGCGTGGTTGCATGAAGGAGTGTAATTTTGAT
>DTWD01000584.1 GCA_012963185.1 Acidobacteriota bacterium | reverse complement strand
GGCAAACTCATTTAAAAATGACATTAGGTTAGTTGATGTCGATTACATGTATCCGGCATCTGCTGAGTTTGCATTGAAAGGTCTTAATATTTCTATTCGGAAAGGCGACTCGATTGGGTTTGTCGGACCAAGTGGCTCTGGAAAAAGCACGCTAGTTGATATCGTTTTAGGTCTGTTGACGCCAACGTCAGGCGAAGTCCAAGTCGACAAGAAAAATATTCAGACAGGTCTTCGCTCTTGGCAGGATCAGATTGGCTATGTGCCGCAGTCTGTCTATTTAACAGATGACACTCTGAGAAATAACGTGGCTTTCGGGATTCCTTCAGACCAGATTGATGAGGGGGCGGTAGCTCGAGCGGTACAAGCTGCGCAACTTGATACATTTGTGGCAAATCAGCCGCATGGACTTGACACAGTCGTCGGAGAGCGAGGTGTTCGTCTTTCTGGGGGGCAATTACAGCGAATCGGTATCGCGCGTGCGTTGTACCATGACCCTTCGGTTCTGGTGCTCGATGAGGCAACAAGTGCGCTTGACACTCTTACGGAAAAAGGCGTGATGGATTCGGTGGAAGCACTGCAGGGTAGTAAGACATTGCTGATCGTAGCGCACCGCTTGTCAACTGTTGAACATTGTTCTCGGTTGTATCAATTGGACCGGGGTAGAGTGATTGCAGAAGGGGCTCCAGCTCAGCTTCTTCAGGAGCAGAAGGCTGTCTGATAAAGAGTATTTTTTCAATTCGTATTTTGACGAACTAAGCGTTCGTCTGCGTGACGTATCTGCAGACCAACTGGGTGAACTTTCCCAAGTATTTGTGAACGTTCGCGATAAAGGCGGCAAGGTCATTATCGTCGGAAACGGAGGCAGTGCGGCAATTGCGAGTCACGTTGCGGTCGACCTTACAAAGGCAGCACGCGTACGGGCGATCAATTTTAACGAAGCTGATTTGATCACCTGTTTTGGAAACGACTATGGCTATGAAAATTGGATGGCTAAAGCCCTCGAGTTCTATAGTGATGCGGGTGATGTTGCTGTGATTATCAGCAGTAGCGGACAGTCTCAGAATGTTGTCATTGGTGCTAAAGCTGCTCGTGACCTTGGGCTTCAGGTGGTGACGCTGTCTGGATTTCGTGCCGATAATCCGCTACGTGCGATCGGGGATCTCAACTTGTGGGTTAATAGCGAGAGTTACAACATTGTTGAAACTACGCATCAGGCCTGGCTGTTGGCTGTTATTGATCGCCTTGTCGAGACGGGCCAATAGTTATGGGCGGTGTAGCGAAGGTACTCGTTACAGGTGATAAGGGATACGTCGGTTCTGTGTTGACTGACGTTCTTTTGCACAGCGGTTATTCGGTAGTTGGTTTTGACACTGGTTACTATCAAGAATGCCTTGTTGAATCCAACTCGACAACGTATCCGTCGATCGGTCGGGACATTCGAGACATCAGCATGTCAGATTTTGATGGTATCGATGCAGTTGTACATCTTGCGGCACTGTCGAACGATCCCCTGGGAGAATTAGCACCGACGTTAACGGAGCAGATTAATCTACAGGGTACGATTCGGTTGGCGAAATGTGCCCGCGAAGCTGGTGTTCGACGGCTGGTATACGCGTCTTCTCAGAGCATGTATGGGGTATCAAAGACTGGCCATGAATTGGATGAAGATGATAGTGATAAGAACGCGATAACTGCCTATGCTCGGACAAAGTGGGATGCCGAACTTGCACTAAAAGCATTGGCAGACCCCGATTTTACGGTTGTTTGTTTTCGCCCATCGACAATTTTCGGTTCGAGTCCGCGGTTACGATGTGACATCGTATTTAACAGTTTGGTGGCTTGTGCCTACACGACAGGAAAGATTGAGATCAAGAGTGATGGCACTCCTTGGCGACCGGTGGTTCATGTGCGTGATGCCTGCTCTGCTTTTATTGCGGGCCTTGAGGCACCAGCGTCGATTGTTACCGGAAGGTCTTACAATGTTGGTATTTCTGACGGAAATTATTCCGTTCGAGATCTTGCTGAGGCAGCTGGACGTGCAGTTCCAGGAAGTGTGATTACCTATACTGGTGAACATGGGCCGGATGCTCGAACGTACCAGGTCAGTTTCAAGAGGATACTTAGTGAATTGAAGCAATGGTATCAGCCGGAATGGGATCTCGATCGTGGTGGCCGAGAGCTTGTGGAGCTGTTTGAGCGCGTTGGTTTTACTGAAGATCAATTTCGTGGTCGTGAGACGAATCGGTTGGATCAGTTGAACCATCTTATTCATGCGGGCCAGCTCGATGCAGAGCTGCGTTGGCTGTGAGTAACTCGGCGTCGCACACAATTGACAGATGTCGAGTCTGTGCGGAAAAGGTTAGTTCTTCGCTTGTTAATCTAGGTAAACAGCCTCTTGCGAATAGCTTGCGTAGAGATGCTAGTGAAACATTACCTGTTTTCCCTCTTGAAATTTGCCGATGTCAGGCATGCGGCACTGTTCAATTAACTGAAACGGTTTCACCGGAAATTTTGTTTGAAAAGTACGTTTGGGTGACGGGTACATCTGACGGCGCTCGCAACTACAGCAGGTTATTCTGTGAAAGCCTCGCTGCCCGTTGCCAGCCTGGCTCGCTGCAAGTGGTTGAGGTTGCGAGTAATGACGGGACGTTCTTGAAACGCTTTGTCGAACGTGGAGATCGTGTTTTAGGCGTTGATCCAGCACAAAATATTGCTCAAATTGCTAAAGAGAGAGGTATCCCTACGATTGCGGATTTTTTTGGGCAGGAAGTCGCGTCTCGGATTGTGGAACGCGATGGCGAAGCTGATGCCGTATTTGCGCGTAATGTTATCCCGCACGTCGCAGATGCGAACGATGTCGTTGCGGGTATGGCTCTTTGCCTCAAGCCGGATGGTACTGGCGCCATTGAGTTTCATAGGTCGGATGTCATTCTTGAGGAGTTACATTACGACTCTATATACCATGAGCATCTCTTCTATCACTCCCTTCAGAGCATGAGTTCATTGCTCGATCGGTTCGGCTTGTTTGCTTTTGATGTTACTGAGAGCCCGATCAGTGGAGGTTCGTTGGTTGTCTACTTTTCAAAAACTGGACGGAAACGCACGACTGTTTATGAAGAGATGTTGAGTCATGAGACTAGTATTGGTGTTGGAAGAGAAGAACCGTGGATAGAGTTCGGAGATCGGTGCCGGCACCATCGTTCGGCACTCAGAGAATTAGTTATATCAAGATGCGACCAGGGAAAGCGGATAATCGGTTATGGGGCATCCGCACGGAGTTCTACGTTACTCAACTTTTGTGGCATTAACTCGAGTCACCTAGATGTAATCGCTGACCGAGCGCCATTGAAGCACAATACATACACACCGGGTACCGATATTTTAATCGTGCCTCCAGAGCAAGCATTTAACGAAAAGCCTGATGCCGTATTGCTGCTTGGGTGGAATTTTCAAGACGAAATACTTTCCCAGATGCATGATGAATACGATTGGAAGGGAGAGGTCATCGTTCCTTTGCCCAATGAGCCGGTTGTCCTCACATGAAATTTATTGAGATGGATTGTCCTGGTGTTTGGCTCATAGAGCCCGAAGTGTTTACAGACAATCGAGGTGCGTTTCGTCGACATTTTTGTACAGAAGAATTTGCTCGGCATGGACTCTCGCCGATTGTGGCTCAAGGCAATATTTCTGAAAATCATGCGTTTGGTACTTTACGTGGATTTCATTACCAGCAAGGATCTCATGCTGAAGCAAAAACCATTTCCTGTATGACCGGTAGTATCTATGACGTAGTGATTGATCTTCGGCGGTCATCACCCACATTTATGCAGTGGAGATCAGCAGAAATATCGGCGGATGATCGGCGAAGTATTTATGTGCCGGCTGGTTGTGCAAACGCATGGATTACCACTAGTCCTGAGACGGTTCTTCATTACTACATGAGTGAAATATTTACTCCTGATTCTGCGTGTGGTATCCGCTACAACGACCCGACTTTTGAGGTTGGCTGGCCGATGGTTCCAGAAGTAATTTCTGAGCGGGATCGCACGTTTCCTGATTTTGACCTGGACTTACTTGAGTAACGTTTAATCGTCATGCGCGTTCTTGTGACCGGGGGGACTGGCTTTCTTGGTAGGAGAGTCATTCCGCTATTGGCCCAACATGACTTGCTTTGCATTTCTCGACATCCCGAACGCCTGCCGAATATTCCGAGAGTGAATGCGGTTGTTTCGGATCTGTTGACAGATGACGACTGGATTACAAAGGTTGCTGAATTTCGCCCTGAATGGTGTTTTCATCTTGCGTGGGAGGGCCTTCCAGATTATTCCCTTGAGCGTTGTCGTTTAAATCTCGACAGTAGTCTCCGACTCTTAGATGTGTTGGCTCAGTCTGGATTGAAGCGCATAGTAATTGCTGGTACCTGCTGGGAATATGGTTGTGCCTCTGGACTAGTGACTGAAGATCAGCATCCGATTGACGTTGATTTATTCGCGGCGACGAAAGCATCGTTACTAGGTGTTCTTGATAGTGTCGCTCGTAGCGTTGGTTTCGAATATCAATGGGCTCGTATCTTTTTCGTCTATGGGCCAGGGCAGCGCTTGACTTCGCTACTTCCATCTCTTCGTCATGCGTATGTCTCTGGTGTGGACCCAGACATTCGAACCCCTGAGACGCTTCAAGATTTTATTCATGTTGATGACGTGGCAACTGGTTTGGTCTCGCTAGTTTCTAGTGAGGTGCAGTCCGGGATCTTCAATGTCGGTAGTGGTTATCCCACAAGTGTTGCTCAAGTAGCGAATATCGCGGCGGATTATTACAACAGAGCAAAGCCGTTTACGGATATTTCTAATGGAGCTGGTTTTTGGTCAAGCACAGAAAAGATCATGTCGACAACAGGGTGGCGTCCGAGGATAGGAATTGACGAAGGAATAGTGTCGACACTTAAGGTCTTGGACGGCCGTTGATGGAGAGACCGGCTCAGGCTGTCATTCTTTGTGGCGGACTAGGTGAACGATTACGGCCGCTTACAGAGGATTTACCAAAGCCATTGGCTCCAGTCGGGGGAAGGCCGTTTCTTGAATACTTGATCTGCCAATTGCGAGAACAGCAGGTAGAAAGGGTCGTACTGTTAACAGGGTATTACGGTGAAAAGATTCGCGACCATTTTGGAGATGGAGCTGGACACGGCATCCAGATTGATTATTCCTCTGGCCCCGCGGAATGGGACACGGGTCGGCGGATTTGGGAAGCTAGAACGATGCTCGACTGTCGTTGTCTCCTTCTATATTCGGATAATTATGTCCCTGTAAATATTGGAAAATTACTATCGGTGCATTCAGCATCTTTGAGTGCTGTAACACTTCTTCTTCATCAAAAACAGAATGGTAACGTTCGACTCGATGGTGATGGGGGCGTTGAGGTCTACGATTCGACACGATCGACACTCGGTCTCAATTACGTTGAAATCGGATACATGATTATTGAGCGAGATAGAGTGCTCGGTGCCTATGGTGTTTCAGACGTGAGTTTTTCTCGAATTCTTGAGAAGCTTGTGAAAGGTGAGCAGGTTGCCGGGCTGGTGTCGGGAGATTCGTATCACAGTATTTCTGATCTGGACCGGTTAAAACTGGCGGAGCAGTATCTTGCTGTTAAACGTGTCCTGATGATTGATCGTGATGGCACTATTAATAAACGTGCGCCACGTGGTGAGTACATTGGCAGTTGGAATGATTTCCATTGGGATTTACAGACAGTAGAGGCGATGCGACAACTTGCGAGGAAAGGGTTTCGCTTTCTCGTGTTGTCGAATCAGGCTGGAATCGCGCGGGGTATGTTGAAGGCGAAAATGGTTGACGAGATTAACGCTCGAATGATTTCTGAATTACGTAAACAAGGCATTGATGTTATCGATGTGTATGTTTGTCCCCACCATTGGGATGAGGGCTGTAGTTGCCGAAAACCGAATCCTGGTATGTTTTTCAAAGCATCTCGGTCGCATTTATTACGGATGGATCGGACTGTGTATGTTGGTGACGACCCGCGGGATAGTCGAGCGGCTTTTAATGCAGAGTGTCTTAGCGTGCTGATTGGTCCGGAACGTGAGCGTGACCCAGGAGGTGGAGCGAAACCGTCTTTCACTGGCGAAACGATGCTCGAGACGGTTCCGTGGATTGTGTCTCGCTACGAGTCTTGGGAGGAAAGCTACTGCTGATACTTGCCTATGTCTAACTTTCGCTTGCTGCCACGAGCAGTTACTACAATTACGCCGCAGAGAGTTGGTTTTGCTGGAGGAGGTACGGACCTTCCAGCGTTTTATCGCCAGCATGGTGGGGCTGTTCTTAGTTCGGCTATTGATAAATATATCTACGTTACGGTGAAGCGCCACAGTTCACTGTTTAATGAGAATTATCGGCTTAGTTATTCAAAGACTGAGCATGTGAATACTCTTGCCGAGATTGAGAACGATATTGCTCGAGAGTGCCTCAGGCTTGTCGATGTTGAGCCTCCGCTGTTTATCGCCACAGCTTCAGACCTACCCGTGTCGTCCGGGTTGGGTTCGTCTAGCAGTTTCGCTGTAGGACTGTTATACGCACTTCATACCTTGCGTGGTGAGGATGTCTCAGCAGGGCAACTTGCTGAGGAGGCCTGTCATGTTGAACTTAATGTATTAGGCCATCCGATCGGGAAGCAAGACCAATACGCTGCTGCATTCGGCGGGCTTAATTACATTTCGTTTCAGCAAGATGACAGGGTACATCTCGATTCGGTATGGCTGCCGGGTAATGGTTCGGACGGCTTATTTCAAAATATTATGTTGTTTTGGACGGGAATACAGCGTGATGCGAACGCTGTCCTTCGTGAGCAGAATGAGAACATTAAACATACGGGTGAGACACTGATAAGAATGCGAGAGATGGCAGCTCAATGTCGAGATTTGTTGCTAAATGACCCTGAGGACATAAAACAGTTCGGTGAATTGCTCGACGAGGGATGGAAAGCTAAGCGAAGTCTGGCGGATACGATTGCTTCCAGTGAGACCGACCGGTTGTACGACCTCGCTCGAAAGGGAGGTGCAGTTGGAGGCAAGATAGCCGGTGCAGGGGGTGGTGGGTTTTTGTTGTTACTTGTGCCACCTGAGAACCGTGACCAGGTCCGTGCGGCTTTGTCTGGAATGATGGATGTCCCGGTAGCGTACGAGCCACGAGGCGCTCGGTTATTGTCCGTTGTTCCAGGCTAAATAGAAGGAGTGTTCGCTGTCGGCTTCGTTTATAGAATTCTACTTTCGTAGGTGTTTCGTATTGTGACAATGGGTCTTGGGGTAACTAGAAAGGGGTAGTTGCTTGAGCGTTTTTTTGACTGGTTCGGAAAGTTTTATTGGTCGGGTAGTGGTTCAGAGATGCCAGGAATTAGCTATCGACGTTTCTGGTATCGATAGCCATGCACCTGATAATGAGATTTCGAAGCGAGCAGATATTCGTGATCCGGAAATCGCAGACCTTATTCCGGAGGGAGCGACTGTCGTGCATTTGGCCGCCATCTCTCGGGATCCGGATTGTCGATCTGATCCGAAGGGGGCGTTCGATATTAACGTCACCGGAACATTGAATGTTGCTCTAGCCGCTCAGCAGAGCCACGCATCTCAGTTGATATTTGCTTCGAGTGAATGGGTTTATGGTGATGTGTCCAACGACGAGGTGCAGCGTGAAGATGCATCGGTTGATGTGACGTCGATGACGTCGGAATACGCGCTCAGTAAGATTGTGGCAGAGCAACTGTTAAAGTTGTCGTTTTCGAGTTTGGCCGTCACCGTGTTACGTTTCGGTATCGTATATGGGCCGCGTCCATCAAATTGGTCTGCTGTCGAACACCTATTTGAGGCAGTACGAACGAAAGACGAGGTGACGGTTGGGGCATTGGCGACGGCGCGTCGGTTTATCCATGTTAATGACATTGTTTCTGGCATTCTTGCAAGTAGAGGACGTACCGGATTTGAGGTTTTTAATTTGAGTGGTAACCGACCTGTAACACTTGGTGAGGTAATTGAAGAAAGCCGTCGATTACTGGGTCGAGAGGTTCTCATCACTGAGAAGGCACCAGATCAACCGAGTGTGAGAAATCCGGACAATTCTAAAGCCCGATCCCAACTTGGGTGGAAGCCGGAGATTGACTTAGCGGCCGGGTTGACCGATCTAAATAATTACTTGCATAAGGATTAAGAGGCGGTACCGGATGACTAAGCTTGTCGAAGACAGTTCGCCAGTGCGCGATACCTCCCCCGAGACGACTGCAAGTGACGCAACTGCGCTAGCGGTTCTTAGACTGCGATATTGGCAGCATCTACTTAATGAGATGTTGAAAGAGAAACAGTTCAAGATCCCGATTCATCTCGGTTTCGGACACGAAGCAGCAGCTGTCGCATTGGATTATTCCATGGCGATGGAGGACAGACTTTGTTTAACTCATCGAAATGCTGTCTATAACTTGGCCCGTATTAAGTCGCTTGACGCAATACTTCAGCATTATCGGCTAGAAGAATGTTCTCCGGCTGGTGGTTTGATGGGGTCAATGAATTTGGCAGTTGATGGGAGTGCTATCGCTTATACGTCGAGCATTCTCGGGAACAACCTTCCAGTGGCTGCAGGTATGGCCATGAACCGCCTTGTGACGGGGCAGTCCGGTGCGGTGTTTGTGCTTACAGGTGATGGCGCGATGGAGGAGGGTAGCTTCTGGGAAACGCTAGTGTTTTCTTGCAGTCATCACCTTCCGCTTGTGATTGTTGTTGAAAACAATGACCATTCGATGTCCTCGACCATTAAGCAGAGGCGCTGCAATATTAACCTCGACCAAGTATGCGCGGGTATTGGAGTTAAATATTTCAGTGCGTCCGGAGCAGTTGTAGAGGATTCGATCGCTGTCTTGTCGCAGGCACGAGAAAGTGCTGTTTCGGGTAATCCTGTATGCGTAGAACTTCGATTATCGACATTTTGTCAGCATGCAGGCCCTACGCCAGGTTGGCCAGATGATCCACTGCGCATTTCTATTGAGGATGGTCTTTTGGTTACGGATTCGCCTGACGACCCTGTGTATCACGTCCGTGAAGCTCTAGGTGTTGATAGATATCGAAGCGTGTCGGACGAGT
>DTWD01000583.1 GCA_012963185.1 Acidobacteriota bacterium | reverse complement strand
GGGTCGTGGGTTTAGTTTTCGTAGAGATGAACCTCTTGATATGAGAATGGATCGGTCGGCTGGCCCGACAGCAGCTGAAATGCTTCGTGCTGTAAGTGAATCCGATCTTGCTGATGTTATCTATCGATTTGGTGAAGACCGGCACGCACGGCGCATCGCTAGGTTATTCGTCGCGACACGTGACCATACGGACGTGGAGACTACTGGACAACTCGCTGAAGTTGTACGTCGAGCGGTGCCGCATAGAGGGTATCAGCGTATTGACCCTGCAACCAGAACGTTTCAAGCCGTACGCATCTGGGTAAACAGAGAACTTGACGCACTCGATGAGTGGCTCCTCGCCGTATGCCGCAGACTGAAGGCCGGTGCACGATTTGCGGTTCTTACCTTTCATTCACTCGAAGATCGTGTTGTTAAACATACGTTTAGACATCTTGAACGTGACGGCGATATCAAAATAAAAATTGTCACAAAAAAGCCACTTCGACCTTCGGATGAGGAAGTCTCTCGAAATCCACGAGCCCGTAGCGCAAAATTGCGTGTTGCTGAGAGGGTGTCATGAATCGCGGAGATTTTGAGTACGACATTAAGAAAGACATTCGTAATAACCCAATTGTCCGAGAAGTAGATGAGGCGCGCCTCCATGAACTATGGCGCTCACTTTTTATCAGCATACTTCTAGTAATGGTCTTGATTTTTACCGCTTGGCAGCATTTTGAACTGCGCCAGCATAACTACGAGATCGGCGAAATGCAGCAACAGCGCATGAGAGAACTTGAAGTTAATCGGCATTTGCGCCTGGAGATAGAGACATTACGGTCTCCCGCCCGTATTGAACGCATTGCGACGGAGCAACTCGGTTTGGTAGAGCCGACAAGCGATGTTTCGTTAGTGATCGAGCGAGTCGTACCGGCAGCTGTACCAGATCGTTCCTTGGTTGTTGATCGACGCCTTAGTAAGAGTGAAACCAGTCGACACATGGACCAAAGGTCGGAGAGTGTTCGTGAAAGACGCAGCCATGAACCATGGTCAGGCATAACACCGGAAGACAAGCTTAGTTACGAATTACAGCTACTAGGCAGTCAATCAGTCGCAGAGCAGGAGGCAACAGGTGGTTCAGCGAACCAGCCGTAGTAAGAGCAGGTTGCGCGATAGCTGGGACCGTTTGTGCGGGCGTGGTCCGCGTCGCGCCAGGAAGATAGGTGTCGGTAATGACTGGCGTCGCGTTGTGCGTGGTCGCGTGCTTGTTGCAGGAGTGGTTCTGGGAATTTGGACAATAGGTATTGAGGCGAAACTCATCTATCTGCAGGTGGTAGATCATGAACGTCTCGTTGACCGTGCAAATCAGCAGAAAGATCGGACGTTAACTCTTGTCCCAAAACGCGGTGAGATTGTCGATCGCAACGGGCAGATTCTTGCATACAGTGTTGATGCAGACACCATTTATGCGGTGCCCAGTCAGATTGAGAATCCAACAGATACGGTCAAAGCACTTTGCGGGGCCCTCGATGCCTGTGCAGATGATGGGCGATCAAAACTCACTTCTCTCCTTAGCGAAAAGAAGGATTTTGCGTACGTTAAGAGACTAGCGTCCCTAGAGGAGGCTCGGCGAGTCGCTGCACTTGCTCTGCAGGGTGTTGGATTCCTGCAAGTAAACCGTCGCTACTATCCCAATCGAGAACTGGCTGCGCATCTGCTTGGTTATGTTGGTATCGATAACCAAGGTTTGAGCGGCATCGAATCGACCTATGACGAAGATATCAGAGGTACTCCCGGACAGGTCTTGATCCAGATCGATAACCAAAAAAGAGCATTTAGTCGGATTGAGCGATCACCGACACCCGGAGCGACGCTTGAGTTAACGATCGATAAGTACTTACAACACATTGTTGAACGCGAACTCAAAGCTGGCATTGACGCATATGATGCTGATGCCGGGACTGTTGTGATGATTGATCCAAAAACCGGGGAAATCCTGGCGCTCGCAAGCGAGCCGTCATTTAACCCTAATGTGTTTTCTGATTCGACAACCGAACAACGGCGGAATCGTGCGGTCCAGGATATTTACGAACCTGGGTCAACTTTTAAGGTAGTAACTGCGGCGGCGGCGTTGGAAGAACAAGTTGTAGAACGCGATGAGATTTTTGATGTGAGTGCGGGATCCATCACCGTCGGAGGGGATGTTATTTCAGACTTTCATCGCTATGGAGAATTGTCGTTTACCGACGTTATGGTCAAGTCCAGCAACGTTGGTGCGATTGAGGTCGGCTTTAGGTTGGGGCAAGAACGACTCAGTCGGTATGTGCGCCGCTTTGGATTTGGTCAGTCCCTGTCTCCGGACTTTCCTTCGGAAAGCCCGGGAATAGTTGGCGATCCTTCGAAACTGACCATGCGAGGCCTTGCATCGATGTCCATGGGCTACCAGGTTGCGGTTACTCCGCTTCAGATGGCGGCTGCAATAGGCGCTGTTGCGAATGGAGGAGAACTAATATCGCCTCGAGTAGTTCGCTCTATTACGCAGAACGGTGTACGGGCAGTTTCAGAACAACGGGTGATTCGTCGAGCCATTTCCATAGATACCGCAGCAGAGCTCACGGAGATTATGGAAGAAATTGTCGAGCGTGGAACTGGACGACGAGCTCAAGTCTCCGGGTATTCGGTGGCAGGAAAGACGGGTACAGCAGAAAAGCTGATTAACGGTCGGTATTCCCACTACGATCACAACGCGTCATTTGTGGGCTTTGTCCCATCTGATGATCCTCGTTTGGTCATACTCGTCATGATCGATACACCCCGGTCGGCAACCATTAATGGTGTTCGTCAAAGGGCATATACCGGTGGACTAGTTGCCGCCCCAATTTTCCAACGGATCGCAGAGGCTTCTTTACGGCACCTTGCCGTTCCACCCAGTGTACATCCGGAAGTACCAGTACTCGTAGAACGTCCCTTGCCGATAGGTGAGGAGGAATCGTTACTAACGACCGTGTCATTCAATACAGCGGACGAAAAAGGGGAAGGGGTTGTTGATTTTGGTTTGATGCCGGACTTACGTGGTTTAAGTGCGCGTCAGGCCACGAAGGTAGCCGGCAAGTTTGATCTGAGAATCGAAGTTATCGGGAACGGTGTCGTGGGACGCCATGAACCACTACCAGGCGCCGAGATCGAAGCCGGAGCGACTACAAAGGTATGGCTTGACCGTCACACATGGTCCTTGAATAGGGAGTTCCGTTGAACATTGGGGAATTGCTTTCTCGATCTGGTGTTGCCGTAGCGCCGGGCGCGCTTACGAGTGATGTAAGTGTCATTTCCCCGACTGGTGTCTTTCTGGATTCGCGAGAAGTTGGTGCTGATGGGATTTTTGTGGCATTACCCGGTTTGCACACTAACGGGGTTGTGTTTGCCGACGAAGCGTACTCGCGCGGTGCGGCTCTTATCGTCGCGGAGGAAGATCCGCCGCCTGGAATATCTGGGCCATGGATTCGCGTGGCTCACGCCAGAGACACACTTGCTGCTCTTGCAGCGAACTTTCATGATAATCCAAGTCGAGCACTCTTAGTTGTGGGCGTGACCGGTACTAATGGCAAGACGACAACTACCTACCTTATCGAATCAATTTTTCAGCAAGCTGGATTAGAAACCGGACGAATAAGTTCCGTTTCCAATAGGGTGGCTGCTGACCAACCGGAGGAATCTTCAAAGCACACGACACCAGAAGCACCGACTGTGCAGGCGTGGCTGTCGTCGATGCGGGAGCGTTCTACGCAGGCCTGTGTTGTGGAGGTGTCGTCACACGCGCTGTCATTGCAGCGTGTCGACTATGTTGATTTTAGAGCCGGTGTATTCACGAATCTGTCACAAGAACACCTTGAGTTTCATGGTGATATGGCACGTTACTTTCGAGCCAAAGCACGGCTATTTGAGATGTTGGTACCTGACTCTCCGGCCGTGGTCAATGTTGACGACACGTATGGCCAAGAGCTTGCGAAGACGGTTGCATGCCCAGTGACCTATGGACTTGATAGTAGTGCTGACATAGTTCCAGACAGGCTTGAACTCGAACGGGATCGCACGCATATAGAAGCGCGCACGCCTCGCGGAATGTTGCACCTTACGTCTCCCCTAGTGGGGCGAATAGCTGCGTACAACATTGTAGCGGCAGCAGCGACT
>DTWD01000582.1 GCA_012963185.1 Acidobacteriota bacterium | reverse complement strand
TTTGAGTTCAAGATAGTTTTCAATAATGCCGTTGTGTACAACGACGATTTTTCCGGTGCAGTCTCGATGTGGGTGAGCGTTTTCCTCAGTCGGCCGTCCATGAGTCGCCCATCGCGTATGGCCGACTCCGTACTCTCCTTCGACCGGATTTGACGCGATGACTTGTTCGAGGCGGAAAAGTTTTCCGGCGCTGCGTCGAATTTCGATAGCGCCGTTTTTAACGAGGGCAATCCCCGCCGAATCGTAACCACGATATTCCAATCTTCTGAGACCGTCGATTAGAACTGGAACAATAGGTTTGGGCCCGAGATAGCCGATGATGCCACACATGCCAGTAATTATGTAAGGGAGTAGGTCTTTGGTGCTAGGAAACGACGGAAAGGTGAAGAGGCACGGAAACGCTACTCGGGTTTTTTTCTGATTTCCGTGGCTCGTGCTTCTTTGATGACTTGTCGACCTCGGGCAAGAGCGAGTGCATTTGCTGGCACATTTTCGGTGATACACGACCCGGCGCCAATATATGCACCGTGACCAATGGTAACCGGGGCAACCAACTCTGTGCCGCTTCCGACAAATACTTCAGGTTCAATCGTTGTTTGGTGTTTATTAACACCGTCGTAATTGCAGGTAATCGTGCCCGCACCGATGTTGCTATTACGGCCAATGACAGCATCGCCAATATAGCTCAGATGATTGACCTTGGCACCTGTTCCAAGCGCGGCCTTTTTGAGTTCAACGAAATTCCCAACGCGCGAGCTCTCACCAACCGTTGACCCAGGCCTGATATGGGCGAAGGGACCGATGCGCGCCTTCGCTTCAATGGCAGAGTCACTGATCACCGAATGGTTATTGATGGTGACGTCATCACTAAGTGTTGAATTGACGATGCGTGAGCCCGAATGGATCTCGCAGCGGGCTCCGACACGTGTACGGCCCTCAAGAAATACACCTGGATGAATGACAGTGTCAGCTTCCACAGTTACATCGGTATCGATGTATGTTGTGGCAGGGTCTTCGATCGTGACTCCGCTTGCCATTAATTCTTCATTTTTTCGTTGTCGCACAATGGTTCTCACTTCCGCCAGTTCGGACTGGCTGTTGATGCCTCGAATTTCATGTGGGTCGTCAGTGGTAGTTACGTTGACGGGCAATTTCCGTTGGCCATACATCTGCAAAATTGCCGGAAGATAACGTTCATTCTTTGGGCCTGCTGCCGGGATTTCTTTGAGTGTTTGAAAAAGTGGCGGTAAATCGAATGTATAGATTCCACTATTTACTTCGCAAATCTTCCTCTGCACCGTAGAGGCATCGGCTTCTTCGACCACGCCGACGAGTTGTCCGCGCTTGTCACGAAGAACCCGACCATATCCATAGGGTCTCTCGATAACGGAAGACAACACGGACGCAGCAGCCGTGGATTGCTCGTGTGTTTCGACCAGTGTCGACAATGTTTGCGACGATATCAGGGGGGCGTCACCGGACAGAACAATGAGTGTGCCAGAGTAGTTGCCCAGCACTGGCTCTGCTTGGAGTAGTGCGTGGGCTGTCCCGAGTTGTTGTTCTTGGTGAACAATACTGCAAGAAATAGATGTGTTGTTTGCAAGCACCTGTGACACGAGCTGCGCCTGGTGTCCGAGAACGACGGTTGTGGTTGTCGCTTTTAATAGAATTGAAGCTCGAATCACATGTTCGATAAGAGTCAAGCCAGCAAGCTGATACAGAACTTTTGGGCGACTCGACTTCATGCGAGTTCCCTTGCCCGCAGCGAGTATTAAGATGTGACGGTCGGGCATCTTTTAACCCCGACTAGGAATGTACTCTATTCGGATACATCCATGTTTTCTTCAGGGACAGTCAAATTGCGAAAGCGATCGTCTCCGTGAATATTTTCGAAATCTGGCTCTTGCCGAGCGAGAAGAC
>DTWD01000581.1 GCA_012963185.1 Acidobacteriota bacterium | reverse complement strand
TTCAAGCGAACAACAACAACTAGTTCTAAGTATTGCTGATGCGACGACTGGCCACAGGAGTAGCGATCGCGCTAGTCGGTATGGTCTTGCCGTGGGAGGCCGCGGGTCAGCTCTTGTCCACCAGTTTTACAGTGGCTCAGGCAGACGCTGGGCAAGATATTTACGAACGCAGGTGTGCGACCTGCCACCTCGACAATCTGACCGGTTCGTTCGAGGCGCCGGAACTTGCGGGGCCGAACTTCCGACGCATGTGGAATCAACGGCCGGTTGAAGAACTAATTGATTTAATTGAAACGACGATGCCGCCTGGAGCGAGCGTATCGCTCAATCCCCAAGACTACGCGAGCCTGGTGGCCTACATTCTCCGTGCGAACGATGTGGAACCTGGTGCCGTGGCGTTGGGTGGATTTGAACCGTCCGCACCGAGGGTTACTACGACTTCTGTCGCAGAGGCGTCGGCGGTAGCGACGCGGCAGTTTCGATCTATTCCTGAAAGCGGTTCGGTGACTGATGCCATGCTCCGGGACCCTGACCCGAATGACTGGTTAATCTACCGCCGAACATATGACGGCTGGGGATACAGCCCGCTTGACCAGATTACTCGGGCGAATGTCTCGACGCTGCAACTAGCGTGGGTATGGGCGATGGGTGATGGACGCAACCAACCAACGCCACTGGTCTATGACGGCGTGATGTATCTGGCTAACCCGGGAAATGTCATTCAGGCACTTGATGCTGAGACGGGTACTTTGCTGTGGGAATATCGGCGCCCTCTTCCTGAATCCATGCGGGAGGGTGGAACGCGCAATCTGGCAATTTATGGCGACAACATTTATCTCGGTACGCAAGATGCATATATGGCCGCCGTAGACCGGCGTACGGGAGAACTCGTATGGGAAACCCGACTGGCGGACTACGCAGATGGGTATCGGAATTCGAGCGGCCCCATTGTTGCCGATGGCAAAGTTGTTAACGGGATTAATGGGTGCACGCGGTTTATGCCGGATAGTTGTTTTATCACTGCTCATGATGCCTACACGGGCGAAGAGCTATGGCGGCGTCTCACCATTGCGGCTCCTGGTGAGCCAGGCGGTGATTCTTGGGGCGACTTGGCCCTTGCTTTGCGCGGTGGCGGTGACTCTTGGATACCTGGTAGCTATGACCCCGAACTCGGTCTGATCTATTGGCCGGTCGCCCAAGCAAAACCGTGGGTGCCAGCGAGTCGCGGCCTGACGGTTTATGACCCAGCGCTCTACACGAATTCGACGCTTGCCTTGAATCCGTCAGATGGTTCTATCGAGTGGTATCGACAGCATGTGCCCGGTGAAGCGCTTGACATGGATGAAGCGTTTGAACAGGTTCTTGTTGACAGCGACGGGCGAAAGACACTCCTTACGATCGGGAAGCATGGCGTCTTATGGAAGCTTGACCGGGAGTCAGGCGAGTTTCTCGGGCACGTCGAGACCGTATTCCAGAATGTGTTCGAATCAATCGATCCTGATACCGGTGTAGTTACTTATCGGCAGGACATTGCGGATGCGGGGATTGGGGACTGGGTTTCCGTTTGTCCGAGTACAGCAGGAGGACATAACTGGCATGCCATGGCTTACAGCCCTGAAGCAAATAGTGTCGTTATTCCGCTCTCCCAGAGTTGTCTTGAGATCGCAGGTCGAGAAGTTGAACTCGTAGAAGGTTCTGGTGGGTCACAGGCCGACCGTAAGTGGTTCGAAATGCCGGGCACTGACGGGAACCTCGGCAAGCTCGCTGCTATCGATGTGGAAACCATGGAGGAACGCTGGAGTGTCGAGCAACGGGCGGCGTATATGACCGCAGTGTTGACGACGCGTGGTGGACTTGCGTTCGTAGGCGATGTTGACCGCTACTTTCGCGCCCTTGACGTCGATACCGGTAATGTATTGTGGGAAACTCGCCTGGGAACTTCTGTGCAGGGGTTTCCGGTCAGCTATGGTGTGAATGGAGCCCAGTATATAGCTGTCTCAACGGGGCTTGGCGGTGGAAGTCCTCGCCGCATTCCGCAACTGCTCAGTCCAGATATTCAGCATCCGGATACCGGTAATGCCTTATATGTCTTCAAATTACAGCCCTAGTTTCCAAAGATGAAACTTTACTTGGCGTACGTGACCTGACTGAGGCACAATACGACCAGCGATACCTAGATCCGTACAGCCGTGGAGGCTAAAAGATGCCAGAGAGTATTCGATGCCAGTTTAGTAGTTTTGCCGTAATTTTTTTCGCGGCCCTCGTTGCAATGCCATCCGGTGCCGTTGCGCAGGATGCATCCGAGGTTACGTTCTCGAAAGACATTGCGCCGATTTTGCAGCGTTCATGCCAGGATTGCCACCGCACTGGTTCGATCGCGCCCATGTCGTTACTGACCTATGAAGATGCTCGGCCGTGGGCCCGTTCGATCAAGGATAAGGTTGTCACTCGGTCGATGCCGCCGTGGTACATCGATAAGAACATTGGTGTCCAGGGATTCAAGTACGACTATTCGCTCACTGACAAAGAGATCGCGACAGTCGCGACGTGGGTTGACAACGGTGCGCCCCGTGGAAATCCTGCAGATATGCCTCTGCCGAGGGAGTTCCGCGACATCGCGGAATGGAAGATCGGTGAGCCTGATTGGGTTGTTGAAATTCCTGAGCCGTTCGTCGTCTCTGCTGAGGCTCCGAACTGGTGGGGCAACCTCTACTCGGATTCTGGTCTCACGGAAGACCGTTGGGTGAAGGCTGTTGAAACGAAGCCGTCTCTCGAAGGGTTTCCCGTGGTCCATCATGCGGTCACGAGCATGGAAGATTTGGAGTCTGAAGACGGTGATTACAATTTTTTGAATGAGTACGCGCTTGGAAAAAATGGTGACATCTTTCCAGATGGGACAGGTCGTGAAATCAAGGCTGGCGGGCAGATTAAGTTCAACCTGCACTATGCCGCGATTGGTGTTGAGACGACGGACCGTACGCGTGTTGGTTTGCAGTTCTACCCGAAGGGTGTCGTGCCCGAGCGCAAACTTATCTCGGCTCACGTTGGTGATAACGAGGATTTAGATATCCCGGCTGGTGAATCCAACGTTCGGCACGATGGGTTTTATCGACTGAAGGAAAATGCACGCATCACGGCGTTTCAGGCCCATCTGCATAACTTGGGTAAACGACAGTGCCTCGGAGCGATTTTACCCGACAATAGTAAGCAGATCTTGAGCTGTGCTGATTGGGATTTTGGTTGGCACATTGTCTACAACTACGAAGACGAAGTTGCGCCACTGCTGCCGAAGGGCACAACATTACACGTCACAAGCTGGCACGATAACTCGGAAGCGAATCGTTGGAACGATGACCCGACGAACTGGGCTGGCTTCGGGCAACGCTCAAGCGATGATATGAGTTTCGCATGGGTCAGTTGGTATGAGTTAGACGATGAGTCGTTCGAAAAAGCTGTCGAAGAGAGCACGATGGCGGCAGATAACAACGACAACTAGTTTTTTGGTTGACCTCTAGTGTTTGAAGAGACCTCCGTAATTGATCAATTGCGGAGGTCTCGTTGTTCATGGTTGATAAAGGGAATAATAGGAAGACGATGATGGAGTTAAAGGTGCACGCGCGGCTCTGCGTCGCAATGATTTTGATTGTTGGACTCAGTGGATCGCTTGTGGGACAGGAACGCTGGAGTCGTGGACAAAATATCCAGCCTGTTTTTGAAGGCTGGGAGCGAAATAATGACGGTTCGTTCAGTATGGTGTTCGGCTACCTCAACCGAAACTATGAGGAGGAGCCGGTGATCGCTACGGGTGCAAGTAATTCCATCTCGCCTGGCCCCGCCGACCAGGGGCAACCCACGCATTTCTATCCTCGGCGTCAACAATTTGTGTTCAAAGTTCAGGTGCCAACTGATTGGGGTGAGAAGGATCTTGTTTGGGCAGTGACCCACAATGGCCGTACCGACTACGCGTATGGTCATTTGTTGCCGGTGTGGGAGATGGACGGTGGCGTCATGCGTCTCAACCGCGGTTCCGGCTCAGGTGAAGGGTATGCTGATAATCAACATCCGTTCGTCAGTGTGGATGACGGGAGTGATGCGTTGGAAGTGACCCTTCCCAACTCGCTTGAAATTGCGGTCATCGCGGGAGATGATGGAGTGCCGCCCCCCAATCCGAGGCTTGCTGAGCGGAATCCAAGGCGTGGACCGAAGTCACAGGCTATCGTCGACCCGCGTAACGCAGCGACGACGGGGTTGGCGGTCACTTGGCTGCATTGGCGCGGTCCTGGACAGGTAACATTTGCTCCCCAGGTGCCAGAAATTGGTGAAGGTGGACGCGCTGTGACTACGGTTAGTTTTACTGAGCCAGGGACGTATGTATTGCAGGCTGTCGCAGACGATACGGTTTACGTGACTTCGACGAATGTCACGGTTACAGTACACCCGGCCCCGTAACGTCTTACTTTGTTTATCCGTCCCGTAAAGAGACGGAAAGGGTTTGCTATGACCTTCCTCCCGTGCAGCAGATCACCACGGGCATCAACCGGTTTGGTGCGTACTGTCAATTTGGTTGTCATCGGTCTGGCAGGCATCATCTGTGTTGCACTTCCTACCGCGCTACTACAGGGTCAAATGCTGCAAGCTGGAGAAGCCCAGGTCTATGTGGCGGCTCTTCGAAAAGATCGACCGGTCATGGGTCTTGGTCCTGACGATTTTCGGATTGAAGAGGATGGAGACCGACGAGAAGTAATTCGTGTCGAGCCGGCGATTGTCGGGTTTGATTTAGCCGTGTTGGTTGATGACAGTATGGTTGGGAATAACGTCGTGCATTTTCGTCAAGCCCTTCGCTCGTTTTTCCAGTCGATGAAGGGTCATCGCATTAGTTTGCAGACGTTCGGTGATGAGCGACGAACTGTTGTCGATTACACGACGGACCTTGAGCCTCTCCTGTTGGCGGCTGATGAATTTACAGGGTTTTCGGAGACGAGTGCATACCTACTGCGAGCGATCGACGAGACGGCTCGCGAGTTAGCGGTGAGACGAGCGGCGCGCCCGATGATGGTGGTGGTCACGACGGAAGGCCGCGGAGCTCCAGATCTTGCCATTCGGGGGAGTGTGCTTGGTCAAGGTGGACGCAGCACACCTGAGGCAACGCGAGACCAAGATGCGAATGCTGTCGTCGATCGGTTGTGGGCATACGGCATTGGGATGCACGCGGTGGCGAGAACAACACCACGGACCGTTGCGGGATTTTCTGAATCGTCTCGAAGTAGCGGGCTGGCGACTCTAACGTCGGGTGCGGGTGCGTTTCGATGGATGCAGGAAAATCGTGAACGTGAGCGGGTAC
>DTWD01000580.1 GCA_012963185.1 Acidobacteriota bacterium | reverse complement strand
GAACGAAAACGGTGTGACCTCGATCTCATTATCGCAGGTAGTCGTGATGCCATCATGATGGTAGAAGCAGGTGCTAAGGAAATACCTGAAGACATGATGCTAAAAGCTCTCGAAGAAGGTCATGCCGCAATACGAGAGATCGTTTTAGAAATCGAAAAAATGGCTTCGGCTATCGGTAAACCAAAAACTGAAGTCAGTACGAAATCCATCGACCCCGCTGTTAGAAATGAAGTCGAGTCCCAAGTATTAGCCCCTCTAACAGAAGCCATGCGCATCAAAGACAAGATCGACAATTACGCACAAGTCGGTCATGTTTATGACAGCCTCATCGAATCCATTCCGGAAGATGACGCGGAACGAAAATCGGCCGTTAGCCATGTATTCAAGGAACTTAAGGAAAAAGTTCTTCGGGACGAGGCGCTAGAACGCGGACAACGACTCGACGGAAGACGTTTCGATGAAGTCCGGGACATATGGTCTGAAGTGAGTGTACTTCCCCGTGTGCATGGCTCTGCAGTATTTACGCGCGGAGAAACTCAAGCATTAGTGACGGCCACACTGGGAACCAGAGACGACCAACAGAAGATTGAAAGTGTCGACGGAGAAAGTTATAAACGGTTTATGTTGCACTATAACTTCCCACCGTTCTCCGTTGGTGAAGTTAAATTTATGCGAGGACCTGGCCGGCGAGAAATCGGTCACGGCAATCTCGCGGAGAGAAGCTTGGCTCCAATGGTACCAACCGAAGATACATTCCCCTACACGGTGCGGGTGGTCTCAGACATATTGGAATCGAACGGTTCCTCCTCAATGGCAACGGTCTGCGGGGGCACCTTGGCACTGATGGATGCTGGCGTTCCATTGGCAAGACCCGTCGCCGGAATCGCGATGGGACTTATTCTTGACGAAGAGAGCGGTCGGCATGCTGTTCTGTCAGATATTGCTGGCGCCGAGGATCACTACGGCGACATGGATTTCAAGGTCGCCGGAACAAGTGACGGCATAACCGCTTTACAGATGGACATTAAAGTTTCAGGTATTACAACAGAAATCATGAAAGAGGCTCTAGCTCAAGCTCGCTCAGGACGCCTCCATATTCTTGAAAAGATGAATGCTACAATCGCATCGCCTCGTGAATCGATTTCAACTCACGCTCCTCGAATTATCACGATTCAGATTCCGGTCGACAAAATTCGTGACGTAATTGGTCCAGGCGGAAAAACAATTCGAGGCATAGTTTCACAGACTGGCGTTAAGGTCGACGTCGAAGACGACGGCCGTGTCAATGTTGCGTCGACGGACGAGACCTCGGCGCAAAAAGCGATCAGTATTATTGAAGAACTGACAGCAAGTCCAGAACTAAACAAAAGCTATCTCGGAAAAGTTCAACGCATTACCGATTTTGGCGCATTTGTTGAAATTCTTCCTGGCATAGATGGGTTGCTCCACGTTTCTGAGATTGCTCATTACCGGGTAAATGATGTCCGCAAAGAACTTAACGAAGGCGACCAAGTGATGGTCAAAGTTATTAATGTTGACCCTTCCGGAAAAGTCCGACTCAGTCGTAAAGCTCTTCTTCCGGGCGGTGAAGATTCTGACGACGGAAATAAAGGCCCCGAAGGCGACAGGCCAAAAGGTAGCAGCAGACCTGCGGGACGAGGTGGTTCTGGCAATCGACCACGATCATCTCGAAGCCAGAATTCAACGCGCTAAACTTCTTTGTATTGGTTTGTGTTCTTGCTCTGGAACTGAATTTAGTCTGAACCCGCCAGTAAATTGATGCTTCAGAATTTCGCTGGACCAGTATGACGGAACCTAGTGCATATCAACCGAAATCAATTTAGACACTCCAGGCTCCTCCATCGTAACTCCGTACAACCGGTCGGCAATTTCCATTGTCTTTCTGTTGTGGGTGACTAAAACAAATTGTGTGCGTTCTTTAAGGCCTCGCAACATATCAACAAAACGTCCAATATTAGCATCGTCGAGCGGTGCATCGATCTCATCGAGTAGACAAAAGGGGCTTGGTTTGTACTTAAAGATTGCAAACATTAGAGCCATGGCGGTAAGAGCTTTCTCGCCACCAGACAACAGTTGAATATTTTGGAGTCGCTTACCTGGTGGCTGCGCAATGATATCGATACCACTCTCTAAAACATCCGTTTCATCCAACAACACGAGACCAGCACGGCCGCCACCGAACAATGTTTCAAATGTAAATTGGAAATGTTCATTAACAGCAACAAATGCTTCTTGGAAGCGTTTCCTCGTCGTCCTATCGATGCGTTTAATCGCCTCATTAGTCGCTGCAATCGAATCAACTAAATCACGGCGCTGAACTATCAAAAACTCGTGCCTCTCTTCAAGCTCATCAAACTGATCGATTGCCATCATATTTACCGGGCCGACACGCTCAATCTTTGAACGTAATTCGGTTATCAGACCATCGGCATCTGTCACGTTTTCGTCACTAGCCGCAACCTCACCGTTCTGATCATCTGGCTCAATGTCGTGAGCAGTATCGTCAGACTCTTCAATAGAGTCGGCCGCCTGTGGCATAGAACGGAATAGTGATTGGTCTGGCACCAAAGAACCTTCAGACTCTAACCGCGCAACCTCTGTTGCGGCCGCCTCCAGCGTCATCTGAACAGCCTCAGAACACGACTCACCAAGATGCGACAAATCTGCGATTGCCGTTGCCCGCTCAATCTCACGCCGACTAACGTCCGACTTCGCCTGATCGAGCGCGTCCCGAGCGGCGCGCACGCTATCGTCCCGCGAGGAGATGCTTATTCGAAGTTGTTTCGCTTGCCCATCCAGCACAACTATCTTCTGTCGAATTCCCGCAAACGACTCCGCATCGCTCTGGCACTGCATCTCAGATGTTTCAACCTCTTCTAACAAACGTTCTCGCTCACTCGTTACGCGCTCATTCTCTTGTTCACGAGCACGAATGCGATGACGCAAATCATCCTTCTGCTCTTCAAGTCGCCTGACATCTGCTGCCAACGCGGTGGTGCGCTCCAAAAGCGCTGCGTGCGTAGCCGTCGCATCGGCGACATTCTGTCGGAGTGTGTTTACGGACTCCCGTGCTTCTAATAAATTATCTTGGGCACCCATAAATTTTTCGTCAGCCGACCGCTGCTCAAACTCGAGACGACTAATCGATTCACTCGCTTCTCTTTTTTTTGCGTCGATGCCGTCTCGTTCTTCGGTCGCCTGTCTTCTTTCTACTTGAATCAATTCGAGCTTGTCGTTTAACCGAACATATTCGTCATCAAGTTGCTGGAGGTGCATTCGACAGCTAACAAGTTCTTTTTCAGCCTCGTGTTGTTCGCTCTTTAGTTTTTCAACTGCATTGTGTTCTCTTTCGACATGGTCTTTTCTCACCACAAGTTCACGAGAAAGATGGTCTATCGTTTCAGCATCGTGAACAATACGAACTCGTGACTCGCGAATCTCCCGCTTCGCTGCCAGTAAACCACGTGCGTCCTGCTTTATTCCTCCGTGAAGCAGCTCCGACCCACGTACAACCAGTCCGTCTGGCGTCACAATCGGATCACGCGTAAGTGATGCCGCTTCCGTAGCTACTTCCATTGATGGCGCTAACCAACGACGTTTGAGAAGTCGACCAACTACTGATTCACCGGGCCCAGACACCTGGACAAGACTAAACAGTGAATGAAGTGCTGGATGAGGAGGAATTTCAGACGTATTACTGTGATCAAGCTCACCACTAATCAAAAACCCACATCGACCTGCGCCATGCGTTGTAGCCAGTTCGACACCGGCAAGAGCATCGCGCCTCGAATTGACGACAACATACTGCAATAGTTCACCGAGACATGATTCAACCGCGAATTCAAATTTCTGATCGACCTCTAAGTGGTCAACAACAGACCCATTGTGCGCAATACTGCCGACAGACCCGAGTACGACTCGAGCGGCCTCTTCGTAATCAGTTCGACCTGCTTCAAGTTCTTCGAGCGATTGAACCCGGGCACGTCTTGATGCTAAATCGTGCTCTCTTTTACGAATATCCTCAACCCGATTTTCAACATCGATCTTTGAAACCCCTAATTCAGACTCTCTTTTGAGACAAATTGATTTAGCTGATTCAATACGTTCACGAAGTAAAAGTACCTCTTTGTCCGCTTTCGACCGATCCTTCGTAGTTCGTTGAACATCTGCCTGAATTTCAGTAGTCTCAGCATCTAATTTTAACAATGCCCCCGAGATTCGTGAGGCCGCTACAGTCGAATTTTCAACTATATTCTGGAGCGCAGTGGCGGCATTCGCTGCGGCATATATTTCACTTCTTGCAGCCTCAACATCACCCTCATGACCTTCAATGGCAAGCTGTGTATCCTGAAACGCCTGTTCGATCTGCGCTAACGTTTTCGCAGAAACGTCTCGTTCTTGCTCACACCTATCCCGCGCCTCGTCCTGCATACGAAGTTCATCAGTAACTGGGCCACTTCTGGTAGTTAAGGAACGTAAT
>DTWD01000579.1 GCA_012963185.1 Acidobacteriota bacterium | reverse complement strand
CTTTGGGCAAAGTTGTAAGTACGTATTTTTTCTGAACGTTCTCCGGTTCCGACTTGGCCTTTTCGATCGGAGGCGATTTCATCCTGTTGACGTTGTAATTCGATTTCATAGAGCCTCGAACGCAATACTTTCATGCCTTTGGCTTTATTTTTTATTTGTGACTTTTCGTCCTGCTGGGATACAACTAGGCCTGTTGGTATGTGTGTAATTCTGACTGCAGAGTAAGTCGTATTGACACTTTGACCACCTGGCCCACTCGAACAGAAGGTGTCTATACGAAGATCTTTGTCCTCAATCTGAATATCAACTTCTTCAGCCTCTGGTAGTACTGCAACGGTCGCAGTCGACGTATGAATACGACCACTTGCTTCGGTCGCGGGTACGCGCTGAACACGGTGTACGCCACTTTCATATTTCAGCTGGCTGTAAACTCGTTTGCCTTCGATGAGCGCGACCACTTCCTTAATTGCGCCAACACCGGTTTCGTTGGAAGAAAGAACTTCTACTCGCCAACCAAGAGTTTCGGCGTATCGTGCATACATTCGAAACAGGTCCGCCGCAAAGAGACCGGCTTCGTCACCACCAGTGCCAGCTCTAATTTCAAGAACGACGTTTTTCTCGTCATTTGGGTCCTTTGGGACGAGAAGAATCTTGATCTGTTGCAAGAGGGTTTCTCGACGTTCTTCAAGTTCGATGAGTTCTTGCTGGGCGAGCTCACGGAGTTCATCATCGTCTTTGGTTTCTTCAGCTAATTCTTTTGCTTGAACTGCTTCCTCGATGACCTCTTTGTAGAGGCGAAAGTGTTCAATTATTGGTTGTATCTCAGATAATGCTTTTGTGTGAGACCGGTATTTCTGCTGGTCCGCTTGAACTGTAGGGTCACTAATGAGTGTCGTCAGCTTATCGTAACGATCTTCAATTGCCTGTAGTTTGTCGAACATAACTAACCTCCCGACACCGGCGGTAAGAATGCGACTTCATCGCCATCCGAGAGCTCCGAATCGATGCGGGCGTACTCTTCGTTGACCGCAGTTGATATTACGTCACTATAAGACTCGAAATCAGGGAAATCCTGGACTAAAGTTTTCCAAAGAAAGCGGGCTGTAGAGCCTTCTGGAAGATTGCGATCCAGGTTCGCCGTTCCGGCGATATCTCGTAGCCGGGCAAAAAGAAGAACAGTTATACGCATGCTAAACGGAGGGCAGTCTGTCGGGCGTCTTCGTCATCGGGGCTGGCTGTCGCCCCTTCGATCCAGACATCGCCGCCTTCAAAATATTCGTGTTTCCAGATCGGAGCAATTTGCTTAATGCGCTCAATAGCGTACCTGCATGAGGAAAAGGCATTAGCACGGTGAGGTGATGCAGCTGCGATCGCTACACTGGCCTCTCCAATATTTAGACGCCCGATTCGATGATGGACAGCCAGGTGCGTTTCCGGCCAAAGTTGAGAAGATTCATCTGCGATCCGTTGGAACGCTTTTACTGCGAGGGGTTCATAGGCTTCATATTCAAGATGATCCACCCGATGCCCCTGATTTTCGTTACGAACCGTCCCAAGAAAAGAAGCCACTGCACCCGCGCTGACCGGTGCTTCCATTAGTTGGTTTTCCGCAAACCTCACAATTGTACGTAGGTCGAGTGGGTCGGTGGTGACGACGAACGCGAGCACACTCATTTTTGGAGTATAGCAGTTGGCTTTAGAAGGATTTAGGCGTTGGTGCGGTGATTCGGAAAACTAGCTAACCACGCATCTTGTCCGCAATCTCGACGACGAACCAATTCAAGAGAAACAAATCGTTGGGCGGCCTGGGCGGCGTCAATGACTGTGTGTCCAGCGATGAGCTGTGCTAGTAGAGCTGAACTATAGATGCAACCGGTACCGTGGGTCTGCTCTTTTGCAGCGAGGACTACCCGTGGCGTAGGAACCTCAAACAAATTATGTCCGTCGTACACGACGTCAACTACCGTATCTCCGGCTGGTTTGTAGTGACCACCGGTGATTACGACTGCGCCGGGTCCGAGGTTCTTGATTCGGTAAGCAGCTGTTTTCGTATCGTTAATTGTTCTTATGGTTACACCACTTAATTGTTCTGCCTCTGCCTTATTTGGAGTAACAACGGATGCCTGGGGAAGTAGTTCGTTTTTGAGGTCTTCGACTGCCTTTTCTTCAAGCAAGGTTGTACCGCTGCTTGATTGCATTACTGGATCAACAACGGCTAGCAATCCGCGGTTATTGAGCGCAGCGGCAACAATATTGACGTTCTCGCGCTTTGCAAGCATCCCAGTTTTAATGCCGGCAATTGAGACGTCATGAAGCATGGTATCGATTTGGGCAGTGATAATGTCAGTGGGAATAATATGCGTTGCCGTAATACGTGATGGGCTTTGTGCGGTCACGGCTGTTACTGTGGTTACTGCATATAAACCATGGGCTGAGAAAGTCTTTAAGTCAGCCTGTATGCCGGCGCCTGCACAGGAATCGCTTCCGGCGATAGTTAGCACAACTTTCACCGCGTCGCCCTGGAAATGTTTTCGTTACTGTTTTCGATAAATATAAGAAGGTACTGGTAACGAAAGCTGTCATCATGCGTGACAAGTCGAAGTCCTACTGCTTCTGCAGCATTGATTATTGTTTCTGGAGCGATACGATCTTGCAGCGGTGGCCCCGGACCGCCACCATCCAGGCGATGTTCGATGATGCCTATACGCCCCCCTTTTTTTAGCTGAGGGACGACATTGCGAAGGAGGGTGACTGGGTCTTCGACTTCGCCATAAACGTCGACCATTAAGACCGCGTCGACTAGTGTCGGTATCTTGGGATTGTTAGAAGTTCCGATGATCGTTTGTACGTTAGAAAGATTGGCGCGATTCACCCTTCTGTTGATCGATTCGATCATTTCCCTTTGAATGTCTTCGGCATAGACGAGTCCTTTTGGCCCAACTCGACTAGCGAGCTTGATTGTGAACCAACCGCCTCCTGCGCCGACATCGGCAACGATGGTGCCACTAGTGATACCGAGTGAGTCCATAATCCGTTCGGGTTCCTGCCAAGCGTCACGGTCTGGACCTTCAAGGGCACCTAACTCTTCCGGTGGAAATAAGCGTCCATGATTGCCACGTTCCTGCCCATTTACTTCTCGTGTACTCATTACCAGGATCAGGCATGAAACGGTAACGGCGAGAACAAGCTTAAGGCGTAACATGACTTTACAATTATGACATGCTGTCCGGTGGGCAAGGAGTAGGTGTTGTTGCTCTTTCCTGCATTGGCGGGCGGCCGTAACCTCGTTCGGTGGCTTGCATGTCGAGGTCGTTCGTTTCAAGGTCTAGGACGGGCAAAAGCGAGAACGGCGTCTGATTGTTAACATGGAGATGTTTTAGATAACCTCCGCAAGCTCGACAAAATTCAAGTTGCCGATCCGCTTGATTTTCGGCGACGGCAGTCAGAAATGTATCGTCATTGTTGTTGCAGTAGACGCACTTGATGCATGGCGGGGTCCAATCTGCACCACAAAAAGAGCAACGTAGATGGCGTTTGCCTGACCACGATTCAGCCAATGCAGGCCAAGATCCACACGCTGGACAGCATCCTTTTTTCCAGTTCTTAGCTGCCGTTCGGATTGTTGGCTCGGCGCTCTCATCAGAGACCAGCGCTTCGTATTGAAGACGATGCGCAATGGGCCCAACTGTAAGTTCTGCTATGAGCCAAATAAGATCTGGTGAGATAGCAAGGTGTGTTGCCCTCGTGCGGATAGAGGACTGTTGGCGCATGAGGGAGGCGTGCAGTAGTGAACCGGGTTCTATATCTTCTTGCTCAAGTACGCGGCAGATATGCTTCGCGGGTTCACCGGCGCCGCTGGTGGCAAAATCGTTACAGAATCCCATCAGGTAAGGGACAAAACGGTCAATATTGAGTTGAACAGCGAGTTCAAGGACTGGGGCTTGCTGTTGCTTAAATCTTCCTAATATATCTTCAGGAATCGCTGTGATTCCAGGTTCAATTAGAGAGGTATCGCTACTTAACTCTATGCTGCGGGTCACGAGTATGCGTTGTAACTCAACGGCAGATGCTAGATCGGGTCGACTCTCGATAATTTCAAGCCAACGCCGGTCTGCCTCATCTAAGATTTTGTCGTCTGCCTGGTTCATTCGTGTTCAGTATCGCTTGAATGAAGTCTCACGGGAGAAATATTGTAAGTTATTGTAATAAAATGGATTATCCTATCAATGCCAGATGCTTTTGTGTGTTTGTCTTGAAGAAGATTGTAGCCGGTCGCTATAATTAGGTTCTTAGGGAGATTATTAACATGTCTAAAATGACAGCTGTACAGACTGGGCCAGTCACGGTAACATCCGCTGCGGCTGGGAAAATTAGTTCTCTGCTTGTTGAAGAACAGAAAAATGAAGCTGGTCTTCGTGTTTTTGTTCAAGGGGGCGGTTGTTCGGGATTTCAATACGGTTTAATGATTGAAGATGGTCCCGGTGACACGGAGTCAGACAAGATTTTCGAGTCGAATGGCGTCAGGCTTTTCGTCGACCCGATCAGTATTCGTTATCTAACCAATGCAGAGGTTGATTTTGTCGATAATATTACGGGTGGTGGATTTACAATAAAGAATCCCAATGCCAAATCGACGTGTGGTTGCGGTCAATCGTTTGAAGCTTAGATTTACGAGGCGTTCCCCTGCAGTTCAGTAGCAGTCTCGGCTTGATACAGTCAGCAGACTATTTGAAGAGCTGAGTATAGTTTGATTGAACCTTTTTCTGCATACCTTGAGCGTTTGCGTCCAGCAGGCGGGAAGCGT
>DTWD01000578.1 GCA_012963185.1 Acidobacteriota bacterium | reverse complement strand
TTCCAGCGAACTGAAAATTTCCGACGATCAGATCTGAACTTCTTGCTGATACTCGACGGGCTGTGCTTGCACGTTCTATCTAGTTTTCAAAGAACCTTGGCGCTGGACGCCAGCGGCGCACCAGCAAGTTGTTTACCCAATTTCCTTTAGGGAAACCTATCAAGGGTAGTAGAATCGCCTCTAGCTGTCAAACCAATTCTGGATTTTCAGGGCAGCGAAGCTTCATCATTCTGCGAAAACTGGGGCCCTGAGGCACCATGCCGGCGACCTCATCAGGAAATTAATCGCCTTTTTGCGGTTTGAGGGTCACGCGCCTGGCTTTCTTTCCAACTTGAAGAATGAACGACCTCGATGATGAGTCAAATTCGTACCACTTGTCTAAAATACGCTCACCGTCAATCTTGACACCTCCTTGATCGATGACTCGCGTGGCGCTAGAACTAGATGGAACAAAACCTAAGTCCACCATCAAGCTGCTTAGTCTTGGTCGATTAACATTAAACGTAACGGTCTGCTCAGGGGCGTCCATGGGAAGCTCCTTGCGCGCAAATCGCCGCTCAAACTCCTCAGCCGCCGCCGCCGCGGACTTCTCGGAATGAAAATCGGCTACAATTTTTTTTGCTAACTCGATTTTCACTTTCTTCGGATGCTTCGAACCTTTCTTCACAGCTGACTGGAGTTGTTGAATATCCTTGAGTGAGACATCAGTAAGTAGCTCGTAGTATGTCCACATCAGATCATCGGAAATGGACATCAGTTTTCCAAACATCTCATGTGGCGACTCGGTAATTCCGATGGCGTTGTTGGCGCTTTTTGCCATCTTTTCAACACCATCAAGGCCCACGAGAAGCGGCACGGTTAGAACTATTTGGGGTTCCAAGCCATGGGCAGGCATAATGTCTCGTCCCACGTTTAAATTAAACAGTTGATCGGTGCCACCCATCTCTACATCAGCCTCTAAACAGATCGAATCGTAGGCTTGCGCGAGTGGATAGAGAAACTCGTGTATCGCGATGGGTTGCCCCTTGTCGTACCGCTTCTTAAAATCTCGACGCTCCAACATTTGCGCCACACTATAGTGGGATGCCAACCGGATCCACCCGTCACTCCCTAGCTTCTTCAACCACTTACTGTTGTTCTTAACAACCGTTTTTTCACGATCCAGTAACTTGAAAACCTGCGTCTTATACGTCTCCGAGTTCTCAATAATTTCCTCCTCGGTCAGCGGTGGCCGCGTCTTCGTGCGACCAGCTGGATCGCCAATGAGAGCCGTAAAGTCACCGACAACGAAAATTACCGTGTGGCCCAGATCTTGAAAGTGTTTCATCTTTCGGATTAATACGGTGTGGCCAAGGTGAAGATCGGGTGCAGTGGGATCGAAACCCACTTTCACGGTTAATGGTTGTCCGACCTTGGCCGAACGTTTGAGTTTTGCCTGAAGATCACTTAACCGCACAACATCAACACATCCCTTGGTTAAATAAGCGACCTGCTCGTCTAACGTCCCGCGGTCACGATCATTCAGTATCGCCAAAGCTTCTCCTCAAGATAAATCTTCTCGCCCTGATAATATACAACCATCCTATGCCAACAGCGCCAGAGACAGCACAATTCGGTCGACGGTCACTATTGAAAGGACTATTTGCGGTCGGAGTCGGAGGTCTCTCCGTTACTGGTACATATGGATACCTCTACGAACGGCACAATCTTGAAGTTACCAAAATTGCTATCTCCCCTTTAGGACTCCCCGAAGCCTTGGCGGGACTCCGAATCGGGTTTATGACAGATTTGCATCACAGTGAAACGGTGCCAAAATCCCATATTGATACCGCTGTCTCCTTGATGGTGGCCGAGAAACCCGACCTTATTGCCTTAGGGGGAGATTATGTTACCTGGCAAGATTTTAAATACCTCGAGGGCGTTGCTGATTCCCTGTCACGATTGACTGCACGGTATGGGGTCTATGCCGTGCTCGGTAATCACGATGACGATCGCGAAGTACCTGCTGCACTAAGTCGTAGCGGCATAGAAGTCCTGGCTGATGTCCGCACCAATCTCACTATTAGAAATGAATCAGTCGAACTCGTAGGGCTTCGCTTCTGGACCCGAAATGCTGCGGAAATCAGACGACTAATTAGTG
>DTWD01000577.1 GCA_012963185.1 Acidobacteriota bacterium | reverse complement strand
TCCTCCACCTGATCTTCAGGCCGTTCCATCGGTGTTATCGTCCGAAAATCCCAAACACCTTGTAAATCCGGTTTACCAGAGGAAATACGTGGCACTTCTTGCCCAATGACCGGAACTATTGAAACGACAACTATTCCAAGAAGGATCACCGCGGTGTAAAGATATTGACGTGTCATCAAATCCCCCAATCAGAATCCCGAAACCAACACGACACGGTTTCCCATTGCATCATCTCACGAAAGAAATCGTTAACGCCGGTTCATATGAACACAGACAGACCGCGACTGTCGCTCCTCAAGGCTGGACGATGCGAAATTTTTGAATGCGCCGCCCTTCTTGTTCTGCAACGTACACATTCCCACTCGAATCAACGCCGATCCCATGCGGTAGCGTGAACTGACTAACATAACGACCCGGCCCCCCACCAAAACTCGACACTACACGTCCAGACTGGCGGTCAAGCACGTCGACCATGACACTGTTCTGATTCAGCACAAACAGATAACGTTGTGCCGGATCTGATGAAAATGCGATCACGACCGCCGTGCCACGCGTCGTGCCACGACGAACCGCTGGCGGTGCATCTTCTGGCCACGGCACATCGATATTCCGAATAAAGGCTCCCATGCGATCAAAGACTTGGATACGATCAGCCTGCCGATCGCACACGTAGACCAAACCATCATGCGAAAGTCGCAGACAGTGAGGCAACGGCGTCAGATCCAGTTCGCTCGCCGAACGACGGAGCGACCACTGGCGAAGGAAACGCCCCTCGCGATCTAGTACCGCGACCCGGTAATTGCCACGCGGCGTCTCGCCATCAGCCACGTAAATATCTCCATTACTCGGATCGACATCAACACTGGCGGGTAAAAAAAACTGCGCTTGGTCAGAGTTCAACGGTTGCCCCTCACGGGTCCCATCCGAGGAATCGTATTTTCCAGATTGTCCAATCTGTTGCAGAAGTTGGCTGCCATCACTTGAGTATTTCTGCAGCACCCCCGTACCGGCAGAAACGAGCCAAATATGGCCTTCTGAATCGACGTGGCAATCATGAAGCCGGTCGCCGATTACTTCCGGGTCACCCCAAGCGCGAACAACATTGCCGGCTGGATCAAATTCAATAACCGGAGCCGCCAAGGTCGCCGCGTTGAGGTCGGCTTCGACAACATTCTGTCGATTTAGCACATACACATGGTCACGACTATCAATACACATACCGCCGAGGCCACCCGTGATCCACCCATCGCCGATTGGCAACTTTGGCCAAAACGGATCGACCTCATACTGTGGAATAGATTGGCTATGCGCCGGAACCACCATCCCGGATAGCGCGAACAAAAATGCCACCGAAACCATCATCAAATTAGCTTGGCGTGCAACGAATCTCATATCGCCAATACTAGCAGTCCGTCACGCGAACATCGATGAAATTTCGATTCAAGACCTATAACATCCACGGCAGGTTGTTCAGTTGATTCGGTGTGCAATACTGAGACAACTGCCCGATTCCCAAAGACCTGATCTATATTGCGTCAGGAGATTAAATGACAAAGCGATTAGCTAGCGACTCGTGGCTTACTCACGAATTGAACCGACGCACACTTTTGACTGGGAGTGCGGGAATTATCGGATTGTCTGCAACACATCTACTGAGCGGCTCGACGATCGGCCAAACAACCCGATTCTCTTCCTATCCGTTTACGTTGGGTGTAGCGTCAGGGGACCCTACGCCAACCGGCGTTGTACTTTGGACACGTCTTGCCCCAGAGCCACTCGCCGGCGGGGGCATGCCAAGCGACGATGTCGAGGTTGCCTGGGAAATCGCAAGTGACGAACAGATGCAAACGACCGTTCAACGCGGCTCGGCTATCGCACACTCTGCACTCGGGCACAGCGTACATGTTGAGGTAGAGGCACTCGATCCGAATCGCTGGTACTGGTATCGCTTCACTATCGGCACAGAAGAAAGTCCGGTCGGTCGTACGCGCACGCTTCCTACGCACGAGGAAGCAACAACCAGTCTGCGTTTTGCATTTGCATCATGCCAACACTACGAACAGGGCTATTTCACCGCTTACGAGCACCTCGTTCGCGACGACCTCGACCTCGTGTTTCACCTTGGTGACTATATCTATGAGTACGCAGGTCGCGACGACCGTGTCCGTGCGCATACAGGCGATGAAATCGAATTGCTCAATGACTACCGCAATCGACACGCGCTCTATCGAACAGACGCGGATCTGCAGGCAGCACATGCCGCCTTCCCATGGATCGTGACCTGGGATGACCACGAAGTGGACAACAACTACGCAGCCAACATTTCCGAAGACGGATTACCTGCTGAGCTATTCCTTCGTCGGCGAGCAGTTGCCTACCAAGCGTACTACGAGCACATGCCACTCCGTCGCTCGTCACTACCGCAAGGGTCTCAGATGCAGTTATACCGAGATTTTCGCTGGGGCACCTTGGCATCGTTTTTCGTCCTCGACACGCGGCAATATCGAACGGACCAGCCTTGTGGAGACCGGAGTGGTCCGGCATGTGACGGCATGCTCGACCCGAACGCGACACCACTGGGGAGCATGCAGGAACAGTGGCTACTGGACGGCTTAGGTCAATCCATAACCCGTTGGAATGTCATTCCCCAACAAATTATGATGGCACGGGTCGATCGCCTACCTGGCGATGCCGAGATGTTCGGAATGGATATCTGGTCTGGTTATGAAGTCGCGCGTCGTCGATTAATGGATTTCTTGGCTACACGACGACCTGCGAATCCGATCGTGTTGACCGGTGATATCCATACAAACTGGGTGAACGATTTACAAGTGGACTACCAAGACGAAAATGCCCCGATTGTTGCCACTGAATTCGTTGGAACTTCCATAAGTTCAGGCGGCGATGGTACTGATACACGAGACTCCACTACCGGAATGCTGTCCGAAAACCCTTGGGTGAAGTTTTTTAATGCGCAGCGTGGATATGTGCGGTGCACAATCACGGACGAGCAGTGCGTCGCCGATTACCAAGTGCTGGAATATGTCACCAGAAGGGGAAGTCCGATCAGCACACGTGCATCTTTTGTTGTCGAAAATGGCCGGCCTGGTGCACAACGTCTCTAATACGGTCTTTTTTGTAACAGAGCTTTTGTAACGATTGCGTCACAACAGCTTGCCGTCTAAATCCACTGACTCCGACTCAATGAAGAACCAAGAAGATTCCAGTGATTTTGTAAAAAGAAAAGGGAAATGGCGGTGAGGCAGGGATTCGAACCCTGGGTAGAGCTATAAACCCTACAACGGTTTAGCAAACCGCCGCCTTCAGCCTCTCGGCCACCTCACCTTACAGGACGTACTAAAGAACGCCGGATATACCCAGCGACTCAGCCCCTTACGATAACGCACCGAAGCGGCAACTGAAAACCTACCGTTTACTAAGTGTCACTTTAATTAATGACCCAGAGTTCACGTTGCGGTCCTGACAGATATTCGACCTGACCATCCCGATGTACCAGCGTATCTTCCTCACGCATAATCGTCACAGGTTGGTTGTTCCATTCAGGCACTGTTTGGGTGACCGAAAACTCCAGTGAAATCCATTCCCCTGCCCGCAACCGAAATTGAGGATGGTCCCCGTATCGATCTGGCCAATCGTGAATCATCCACACACCAGCATCGTGCACCCAATTACCCTGTGCGTGCGAATAGACCAAACTATCAATGCCTTCGTCCGACGCGCGCGCTTCCGCCGCGGTCTTAATAGCAATACCCGTACGACCAACACGAAGCTCATCGACAAGAATGCTCGCCATACGGTCTGAGCGAGCAAACGCCGAACGCAATCCAGCCGGTGGTTCTGTCTCGCCAGCACGCAATACATACGCCATCTTCTGCTGGTCAGCCACGATACCCGAGGTTCGAACACCAAAATCGACATGGAGCAGATCTCCCGGTTGAATAACCGGGTCGTCACTGTCATCCAACATTTCTGATTCTTGGCGCTGGAGATCTAACGAGGCTGGAAAATTAAATTCAAAACCCTGCCGTTTCCATTCAGCCGTTATCCAATAATGCACATCAAGCAAAGATGTTTGTCCTGGCTGGATGACTTCGTTTGAGAATGCGCGACGCAAGATGCGAAAGGTTGCCTGACTCGCCTCTCGTTGGATCGCATGTTCGGCGTCTGTTCGGGTCGAGATGTAATCGATCAGTAGTGGTTCCGATGACACAAGGGTTGACCGATACGTCTCTCCTATGGTTTGCAGTAAGTAGCCCTTCAATTCCGCGGTCAGGCCATCGGCCATGCTGATCGTGCGCGATTGGTTAATTGCTATACGCGTTGGGACACGTTCATCGATGTATTGCTGAAGGTGTGGGGACAAACCTTCTTCCCCGTACAGAACCTGGGTGTCGTAAAAACGATCAAGGTGGTTACTGAGGTGGGTACCCAGCGCCATTGTCTCAAGACCATCGACCCCCGCGTCATAAAAAAGGTAGGCGTTCCGATGGCCATACCACCCGGTAATGCCGTATCCGCCGAAAAGTTCGAGGACCGGGTCAGGCGTATTCTCGCGGCTCAAAATAATCCAGAGATCGATCTCATGCGCACGCATAAGCGGCAACAGGTGCCGCCGCATCTTCTCTGCCTTCACGCTCCATTCACGCTCGGTACGCGCACGAATCAACTCCGGCGTGATTTGTCTACCCCCAACAGACAGAGCTGAGAGTGAAAAGAAAAGGACGATACAGACAACTGCACGAACTATCATCAGCGTGAACCGCGAACGTCACGTCTCCAGGTAGCAAGTTCTAATTTGAATAGGTGATGCGATAAATGGCTCCAACGCTATCATCACTAACCAGGAGGGCGCCGTCAGGCATTACCTCAACGTCAACTGGCCGCCCCCATGCTTCGTTCGTTGCTTCCAGCCATCCTTCAGCGAAGATGTCGTACTCCGTCACCCGGTCACCATCAAGACGTGCCACCATTAACCGATAGCCTGTGTGACCGGCTTCCGGAGAACGGTTCCACGACCCGTGCTCCGCAATGAAAATCTGATCGCGATACGACGCCGGAAACATGTCTCCTGTATAAAACTCCATTCCCAACGATGCCACATGCGGCCCTAATCTTTGGGCTGGCGGTCGAAAGTCACTACAGGGACGGGTATTAAATTCTGGGTCTTGAATGTTCCCCTGGTGACAGAACGGAAACCCGAAATGAAGACCTGCTTCCGGGGCATGGTTCAAGGTGTCTGCCGGTTGCGTATCTCCAAGTCGGTCACGACCATTGTTCGTAAACCACAACTCACCACTGGTCGGATGCCAATCGAATCCAACCGAGTTTCGAATCCCTTTAGCGTATATCTGCACATCGCTACCATCGGGTTCCATACTTAGAATCGTCGCGAACCGTGGCTCCTCATCTTCATGGAAACAAATGTTGCATGGCGCCCCCACAGGCACATACAACCGTCCGTCAGGACCAAATGCGATGAACTTCCAGCCGTGGGCTCGCTCGGTTGGCAAAGAATCGTTCAAAACAACGGGCTCAGGCGGAGAATCAAGATGTGATTCGATATCGTCGTAACGCAAAACCCGATTAATTTCTGCAACATAGAGGTATCCGTCATAAAATGCCACGCCATTCGGCATATTGAGACCACTATCCAGCACAAATACCTGGTCAGCTGACTGGTCTCCGTCGTCATCACGCACGGCATAAATGTCTCCAGCCTGACGCGTGCTGACAAAAACCGTTCCGTTCGGACTCAGCACCATCTGCCGAGCATTGGGAACATCAGCAGCGTACACCTCTATCGAAAACCCAGGCGGCAGTGTGAGTTTGTCGAGCTGGGGCGAACGTAATTCATCTTGAGCATTGAGTGACAGAACAGACATGCTCAGCAACCACACCATCAGGAATCGTCGAATGTTCATATGGAGCCTCGAAAGTATTGCCGCAACACCTAAAACCGGAAGAGATACTGAAATTTCGTAAACACCGCTCGATTGGTTTGTTGATACATAGTCATCATCGGAAAGAGCTGATCGTCTATCCCGTCGCCGTCCATATCGTCACCGTAGATCTGATCAGCCTGTCGGTAATGGTCGTCGTAGCCAATGTAGAATACTGTTCCCGCATTCAATCGGTAGGTAAATAACAAGTTTAAATCAACCGTCTTATCGAACGTGTTGTACTCAGAAATGTTTCGCAGCAAAAACCGATCTGTAAACTGATAGGTACTGAGTGCACGTAAAATCTTGACATCAAAAACCAGTTCTTCGCCCGTTCTCGGATCGATGAAATCACTGGTCCGTAGATTAATCTCAGACTGAAACCGCGATAGCGGTCGCAGCGACGCAAAAAAACTGCCGGTGCTTCCCCGGCCAAGGAACGGATTTTCAACATAGCGCACTAGATCACCATACCCATAGTAACCACCGACCGCCACCCGGCGGCTTGTACTGACCTGCCCGCCAATACGACCCGACTGTTTCTGGAAGTTAATGCCTCGGAATCGCTCCATTTCATCTTGAAACTGGCTACTCACGCTGATGTTGCGAGCAAACGTCGCATCGAACGCCACGCGTTTATCGAGATCCTGAAGGACGTTATCGAAGTCGTGGTTCCAGTTATAGCGAACGCTTGGCCCCCAACTGACAATCCAACTTTCTGGTCTGAATGTATACCCAAGTGAGGTAAACCCCTGCTTTTGGTCAACCCGACGCACAAACCCCACATCCGTTCGGAAGTTGGGCGACAACGTATAAAGCGAAGCAAAACTGGTCCAGTGTCGGTTAGTGAAACGCCACGAGAGATTGAACATCTGCCCCTCGCGATCCACCTGCTCGAGATCACGATGGTCAGTTTGAACCGCTTGAAACGACATCGACTGCGTCTGGCCGAGTCGAAAATTGCCGTCGAGCAAACCCAACGTACTATGGCTATCCAAAAATTCTCGGTGCGTCACTAGGGCACCAATATACGATTCGGCATATAAATCGTACCGTGCTCGCCCAATGATATTGTTTGCTTTTTCTCCAAATGCAATATCCGTCGAACTATCCGTTCGCCCAGGTGCTTCATCATTAGCTACCATGAAGCCAACAGTCGTGTTACCAACCTTGCCTGTAACTTTCCCGCCAAACTCTGGGTCGACGATAGTCCGGGTATTGACAAAGGTGACCATGCCACGCGCCGGCGAAAAAATCTCTGCCCCTTCAAGAAAGAAAGGTCGCAACTCAGGATAAAACAAGGAAAACCGTTGATTGACTTCAATCTGTGGCAGGTCTGACTCAATCTGAGAAAAATCAGGGTTGTACGCAAAATCGGCTATCAAATTCGACGTAATGCCATATTTTAAATTGACACCACCTTCAGGCGACGGGTCTCCATCAACAAATTTTCCCTGTCGGCTAAGAGAACCGTACTGCACACCCGTAAACGTGGGCATGACCTCCAAGTTACGGCTGAGTGACAGGTTCGTCATCCCCTCCAGTAACCCAGACTGTGTCAAAAACCCGGATACGTTCCGCGTAATCGGTGCCCACACTTGAAATTCATCTTTGCCACGTACTTCTCGGACAATCTGAAACCCCCACCGATGGGGTAAACCCTGTTCGCGTTGTGGGTAGCGTAAGCTCTTGAACGGAATTGCTACCTCAGCAGTGTAGCCATCATCAACCGTTTGTCCGCTACTACTGAATAATGCATCCCACGAGTTATCACCAGTAGGAATACCGCCTCGGTTGAAACTGGAACTTCCGGTCGATCGTCGTCGATTGCCCCTCCGACCACCACCACGAGCATTCACAATCGCGTCACCTTGAACACCATAGCCATTCACTGAAAAGAGGTAGGCCCGTTGTTGATCGAGAAAGGTATCAAAATAAAACGAGACGTTGTCATCTTCGAGCGACTGGTCTCGGTCAACACGATTGGCACGCATGATGCTTGGGTCGCTGTAATGCGCGTGCACGGCAATGTACAGATTCTGGCTGTCATAGGCGATCCAAACATCGGTATCTTCTGTCGCCGGCGCTCCTTCAACTGGAGTTTGCTGGACAAACTCAGTGATGTGAAGCGCATCTTGCCAAATGACGTCATTAAGACGTCCGTCTATTTCAGGACGGGTATCGCTTCGACCTGGCCGGAGCGTCGGTCGACCCGTTAGGATGCCGGCTCCCTCGGCAATGCCGAAACCAGCTACTCCTGATGGATCCAAAGAAAGACCGCCGGGAACATCAGTCGGCGTCGGCACAGCAGATCGACTTGGTGTTTGGTTGGGCGACATGGCACCGTCTGTCACCATAGGGGCATTTGTTAGGGCACGAAATCCTTCTCCAAGTTCTGCAACAATCTGATCCTGTAGGTCGAAAAGCTCTGCGATACTTCCATCTACCCTGGTGACAGTTTCAATACGGCCAGTTTCTGTCTCTACAACGCGCGCAGTAATACGCACTTGATCATTAATACGCTGATACCCGCCAACAATTAGCCACCGAACTCCCAACTCTTGGCTAATCTCGCGTGCAACTTGTTCGAGATCATCAGGTCTACCTGGTAGCAGAGAGAACTCTTCATCGAGTGCGTCGCGGCTAATTACAGATAATGTCGTCAGTTGCTGTAAATCGGCTGACAACGTCTCAGCAATGCCGTAGCCAATCCAGTCATCAGATGGGCGACCCGAAATGTTCACGAACGGCCCGACGGCAACACTCCCTTTCTCGGTCGCCAGTCCACGAGCATCTCCGGACGTCGTTTCCTGTGCTGTAACTACCACAGGCGCTACAGCCGTGCTTGCAGCCAGTGCCGCAACGAAACACCCATGCGTACCAACCCGGAAAAGTTTACGGACGACACACGGGGTGGAATAGTGAAGAATACGCAAGCGGCCCTCTGGTCCTTAGTAAGCTGAATAGTTGCAGCAGACGCTGACCTTTGATCATACCCTGCGAATAGAAACTCTATTCGTAGCGATTCGCTGTATTAAGACGGCGAAGTCCCACTTCACGTTTACTCTAACCGATCGATAATGGCCTGTATCATCGCCTGACACCCGAGTGCTTGCTGTCCGTCGAGCGCAAGATCAGCCGTCCGGAGCCCATCATCCAGCGCAGATCCAATGGCGGTTTCGATCGTGGTTGCTTCCGTGTCAGCATCGAGCGCATAGCGTAACAACATTGCCGCCGACGCAATCGCCGCGACAGGGTTCGCCTTGTCTTGGCCAGCAATATCTGGAGCTGACCCATGCACGGGTTCAAATAGTCCACCCGAAGCTCCAACGCTCGCTGACGGCAACAACCCCAACGACCCAACAACAGCACCAGCCTCGTCGGACAGGATGTCCCCAAATAAATTGCCGGTCAATATGACATCAAACTTATTGGGATTCGAAACAAGTAGCATCGCACACGAATCCACCAGCTGGTGTTCAAGGCGGACATCTGGGTGGCGGGCGCCCACTTCAGTCACCACTTCACGCCATAGTCGTGAACTTTCGAGCACATTCGCCTTATCAACCGACGTAACTAATTGACTCCGTCCTCTCGCACTCTCAAATGCTACCGTGGCGATGCGCTCTATCTCCGGTCGACTGTAACGCATCGTGTCAAACGCGACCGTGCGATCATCCGTTCGTCCTCTTGGTTCACCATAGTAAATACCGCCGGTTAACTCCCGAACAATCAGCACATCAAGCCCGCGCAATCGTTCTGGTTTGAGCGACCCGCCATCCTCAAGACCAGGCCAAACCTTTGCCGGACGAAGATTCGCGTACACGCCGAGCGCCTGACGAAGGTCAAGCAGTGCTGTCTCTGGACGCTGCTCGCGGGATCCATTGGTAAATGCAGGATCACCGACCGCCCCAAGCAGGACCGCGTCAGCTGTAAGACATTCATCGAGCGTCGCAGGCGGAAGTGGAGGTTCGCCGGATCGTAGGGCAGCGGCCCCCACTAATGAACGAGTCATCAACAAGGTATGGCTGTAGCGTTGGGCAACCACATCCAACACCTTCGCGGCACCGTCGATAACCTCCGGACCGATGCCATCCCCGGGTAATAGTGCAATCTTTGCGCGCATAACAAATATAGTGGGTTGTAGCGTGACGGTCTCGGGCGACTATGCCGCACCTTTGTCAGTGGCCATTAAGGTTTGGATATTTTCAACGATACTCGACAGCTCGGTTTCACTAACTGATTTCTGACGGTCCGCTAGCGCAATGACTTCACGATAGACTCGATCGAGCTCAAACCGACTCAACTCATAGCCTTGATCTCCGCACTGCTTCTTGACAGCATGACGTCCAGAATGTTTCCCAAGGACTAACGTCGACTCAACACCTACATCCTCGGGTTTCATAATCTCGTACGTGCGGCGGTCTTTAATGACACCATCCTGATGAATCCCAGCTTCGTGTGCAAAGGCATTCCGACCAACAATCGCCTTGTTTGCCTGCACTGACTCATGCGTCAACTCGGTCAACATCTGGCTCGTGCGAAAAAGTTCCGTTGTGACAACTTCCGTTTCATAAGGCAGTCGATCTGGTTTGACGCGAGTCGCCATCACAATTTCTTCAAGTGCGGCGTTCCCAGCGCGCTCGCCGATGCCATTGATTGTGCATTCCACTTGGCGTACACCTGCTCGAACCGACGCGAGTGAATTCGCAACAGCAAGACCAAGATCATCGTGGCAGTGTGTACTCAAGACAACGTTGTCAATATTCGCGACCTTTTCCCGAATCTCTGTAAAAAATTCTTCTATCTCTTCAGGTGTACAGTAGCCGACGGTATCCGGTAAATTAATTGTCGTTGCCCCCATCGCAATCGCGGTCTCTACGACCTTGCATAAAAAATCCATATCGCTGCGTGTGGCGTCCTCCGCAGAAAATTCAACATCGTTAGTGTACCGACGGGCCTGCTTGACCGCAGCCACAACTGCCTCAATACAATCATTACGACTGATCCGAAGCTTCCGCTCTAAATGAAGGTCAGATGTCGCAATGAACGTATGGATCCGTGAACGGGACGCAGACTTTAGAGATTCCCCGGCTCGCTCGATATCAGCGGGGTAGCAGCGTGCAAGTGCTGCAATGACAGGTCTTCGAATTTCTTTCGCAATGAGTTTTACCGCGTGGGCATCATCATCCGATGCAATTGGGAACCCCGCTTCAATAATGTCAACACCGAGTGACTCAATTTGATGGGCAAGGCGAATTTTCTCATCGGTATTCATTGAGAAACCCGGCGATTGCTCGCCATCCCGTAACGTCGTATCAAAAATATAGAGTTTGTCGGTCGCCATCGACGCCTCCTGAGCGTGCGCTTAAACACGGTCACCAATAAAAACAACCGTCACTTATTAAGGCAACCCTAACAATAAAAGTCAAAGTTATATTTATTACACTATCATAATATTTATTTATATCTATGTCCTCTGGACAGGCGCGCCGTCGATCCAGCTAAATACGATCAAAACCCATAAATTACGTCCCTATCAGCATTTAACTACCTCGTTAACAAAGTCGAGATAAAGGCGTTACATGCAATAGCTAGCGTTATAGGAACTTCGATGCTTTTACTGCGTAAGCAATCCCGTTTGCGTAATTTTGAAACAAACTTGTGGACCCATAATTCGGTTGCTTAATAAGTTATCACCCACCGCCTGGCTAATACTCACACTGTCGAACTCAACCTTCGCCCAAGAAACAAGCATTCTCGCTGGAGAAACGAAAGCCTACGGCACGACGCAATTGGCAACCATTGTCGACACCAATGAAGGCATCCATCTTATGTCACGACAAAGATGACGAATATCGCGTGTTGAGCAGTGACTCCAATCAGCTAACTTTAATCAGCGAAACCAGTAGCGAATCGCTCATTCTGAATCTCTCAGAATAATCAAAAGCTATGCAACACCAGCTATCATAATCTCTTCTTATCTTGATAGAGGAGTAGGTGATGGATTTGGCAGAACTGCAAGTCTTCAGAACAGTCGCAACCGAAAGAAGTTTTTCACGAGCAGCTGAACGTCTGCACCGCACGCAGCCGGCGATTAGTCAGTCGATCAAAAAACTTGAGCGAGAACTTGATGAACGTTTATTCGACCGGTCTTCAAAAGGGGGGCGATTAACCGAAGCCGGAGAACTTCTCCTTGACTATGCGCACCGGTTAGCACAACTCAAAGAAGAGGCAGTAGGGGCCGTACGAGAATTGCAACAACTACGCCGTGGTCGTGTGTCAATCGGCGCAAACGAAGGAGCCGTCCATACCCTACTGCCTACAATGGAACGCTTTCGAAAAGACTACCCACATGCGCAGGTCGAAGTGCGTCGGGTATCCGCCCGTCAGATACCACAGTTAATACTGAGCCGATCGATCGACTTTGGTGTACTAACATTTCAGCCACGTGAACGAGGCCTTCTTACAGTGCCCTTAGGCGAGGATGAACTCGTCATGCTTACTCACCCGAAACACCCACTATCAAAACGATCCAAGGTTTCCATGGAGGAATTTGGACAGGAAACGATCATTGCCCACAACGAGGCGTCACCGGCACGCGAACGAGTCTTACGACTCTACGAACAGAGCCAGACCTCGATCAATATACAAATTGACCTGCCAAGTATCGATGGAATTAAACGCGCTGTCGAAATGAACCTCGGTGTGGCTCTTCTGCCCAAACGCTGTGCGTTGACAGAGATCGCTCGAGGCCAATTGGTCGCTATTAAGGTGCCCGCACTCCGACTCGCACGCCAAGTACAGTTGGTCTACCGTGGAGAAGGAGAGATATCACACGCGTCTGCGGCATTCCTCAAATCCGCACAGCAACTACCCTCTAATATCCCTTGACGTATGGCAACGCCGCAGCAACCTGACGAACCTGATCAAATTGATCGAGAAGCAACCCGATTGCGTCCCACTGCCCCGTCAGAAAAGATTCTTGAATTGCTGCTGGAATAAGCACCGGGTGTGACAGTTGCGCCGTTTCGACCAACAACGCATCAACCCGCAATGCGAGCCGCGTAGCCGGTGTCTGCTCGACCGCATCCATGAGCATCTTGATGCCTGCGGCAGATGCCGTCGCGCACGGCAACCCAATCGTTGTTGCGTTCCCAAGAAAGATCTCAGAAAACGACTCTCCAATACATGCAGCAATACCCCAGCGTTTAAGCGCCTGTGGCGCATGTTCACGAGACGAACCGGAACCGAAATTCTCGTTCACCAACAAAATTGATGCGCCTGCATACGATGGATTAGAAAAAGGGTGGTTCGGCATTGATTGGCGATCATCTTCAAATACATGGCCGCCAAGACCATCGAAAGTAATCGACTTAAGGAAACGGGCAGGAATGATACGGTCGGTGTCGATGTTGTTACCACGAACAGGAATGGCGGTCCCATCAAGACGACTGATTGCTCTGACTTCACTCATAAGAGTGTCCTCACATCAACCACCGCACCGCTAATTGCTGCGGCCGCAACCATCGCTGGGCTCATGAGCAGCGTGCGACCCATCGGACTACCTTGTCGTCCCTTGAAGTTACGGTTCGAAGACGAGGCGCAAATCTCCTGGCCGATCAAACGATCCGGATTCATCGCAAGACACATTGAGCATCCAGCACCACGCCATTCAAAACCAGCCTCTTTAAAGATCGCGTCAAGCCCTTCTGTCTCTGCTGCCTGACTCACACTTTTCGAACCTGGCACAACGAGTGCTTTGACATGGGACGAAACCTTATGGCCGCGGACTACCCGAGCCGCCTCCCTGAGGTCTGATAAACGCGAATTGGTACAGGACCCAACGAAGGCCACATCGATCTTGGTTCCAGAAATAGGGGCACCGGCGCTAAGCCCCATAAATTCCAGCGCTTCGCTGGTTTCGGCCGCGTCCTGGCTAGACATGATGTTCGTCGGATCCGGGATGGGTTCGTCCACACTTACCGATTGCCCAGGATTAATGCCCCACGTCACCCGCGGAGCGATCGCTGTCCCATCGATAACAACCTCATCGTCATAGTTGGCATCGCCGTCCGACATCATGGAACGCCACCACGATTTGGCCCGCTCAAAGGATTCTCCCACCGGTGTAAAGGGCCGCCCAGCAAGATAATCGAACGTTGTGTCATCTGGATTGACATAACCAATCCGTGCACCACCTTCAATCGACATATTACACATCGTCATTCGCTCATCCATCGACATCTGCTCAACCACTGCACCTGCATACTCATACGCATACCCAACTCCACCCTTTACGCCGAGCCGCGCAATGATTTCGAGAATGACATCTTTCGCATAAACTCCTTCGCCAAGGGCTCCGTCGATGACGATCCGTCTTACCTTAAGAGGGTCGATTGCCAGACACTGCGACGCAAGTACGTCTCTGACTTGCGATGTCCCAATGCCGAAGGCGACAGCGCCAAATGCCCCATGGGTCGAAGTATGAGAGTCTCCGCATGCAATCGTCAGGCCGGGTTGAGTCAACCCGAGCTCCGGCCCGATGACATGCACAATACCTTGTCGATCCGTACCGAGATCGGCAAATCGGATTCCATGCTCGTGCACATTCCGCTCAAGTGCCAACAGCATCGCCTCAGCCAAGTCATCAGCGAAGGGACGTTGCTGGTCACGGGTTGGAACAATATGGTCAACCGTTGCGTACGTACGCTCAGGAAAAGCAACGCCGATACCACGTTGCCGCAGCATGTCAAAAGCCTGCGGCGTCGTGACTTCATGAATTAAATGCAAGCCAACAAACAGCTGTGTTTGACCATTCGGCAAGCGACGAACGGTATGCAGATCCCACACTTTCTCTAATAATGTCTGCCCCATAGCAAGCAAGTCCCTACATCCTCAGCGACGTGAGGCCGGATGTTCTACCCCTCTTCGATTTCTTTTAGAAAATGTTCTTTGGGGTGGTGAATACGATCATAGCTGTCGGCAGCCACAACGTAATACCAGTTTGCAAATCGTGTCGCTAAACGTTCAGCCTTTTCTGTTCCCTCTTCAACACGACGCTCCCACGATGCATGTGCATCGGCATCAGATGACGAAGGTTCAGGTAGGGCCGTCTGATCAAACGATGCCTCAATGAACACATAGCGATTTTCGCCCGGTCCGCTGTCGACATCATCGCTGGTCTCGTCACCAAGTACGACTGCTTCACCCCTGCCGTACACAATTTCCCCAAACCGCAACGTATAGAGCACACCCTCCGTGGTACGAACGAGAAGCTCTCCTTCATTCGACAACAACCCACCATCCGCGGTTGGATAAAAACCTTTACTCACAAGGCCTCGAATGTCGAGTTGACTGATCCGACCGGCCATAGCCGCATCTCGAAGATTCCCGGTCATGCCTTCAGGTTTTGGACGTACACCAGAGATCTTGATCCCGATGATCGCACCGACGAGTCGATTCACCTGGGCAAAATCAACTTCCTGCCCTCGTGGCACCCCAGTCCCGCTCCACGTTACGTCATCAATCTTGTCGAGTGTAAATTCTTGCGGAGCCGGAACCGTCCGGGTCGTTTCATCTACCTGATATTGATTGAGAACAATGTGGGTCACCTGGCCACGTTCAACCTCTAATAAGTTCTGTTCAATCCAATCCTCGAACGCCGTTGTGATTTCTGCCTCAAACCGTGCGGTGTACACCCGTTTCTGATCGGGTATACGAACAAACCGAAGACCCGGACGATTTTCTACACGATTCCCAACAATCAAGTCGGCCAACACTTCTTCATTCATATCTTTGACTGTCACACGCGTACCACGGCCAACAAGGCTTGTCGCCGTCAAGTCGGCAGGGTCGATAACGCCAAGAGCTTCATGATCGGCAAAATTGTCCGACCGAAAATCCTCTTTGACAAGGCTAATAATGTCGGCGCTAATGTTCGACAGTCGCTCACGCCCATCTGCTGGATAATCATTATGCGACGGAATCAACCACAACCCGTTTCGATTTGTCACCTGAAAGGGCATAGCGGCGGCCTGTTCCTCATCAAATTCAACGACTTCAAGTGTCGCCGCAGATTCAGGATCAGTAAAGCCAGGGAAAAACGTCTCTCCGACATCAAAAAATGCGTCAGGCACTGCGCGCCCAGGTGCGGTTACC
>DTWD01000576.1 GCA_012963185.1 Acidobacteriota bacterium | reverse complement strand
GTACGTTGCCTCAGGCAAATCCGGAAGCACATACTGCCCGTCATCATCAGTCGAAACGATCCGTATAAAACGAGTCGGCAGGTCCATTGTTTCCGCAATCACCCAGACCCCAGCTTCCGAACCCACCGCACTTGTAACAATGCCACCTATGTCATCGGCATCGATCTGAAGCCCAGTCATACTTTCGTCTGGAGGAGCACAACTCGCCATCACAAGGACCACCACTGCCCCGATTAGTTTCGACGTGACCCGTCCACCCATGGTTCCTCCTCGCGACATTACCGGATGAAGCCTACGACTCATCCTCAGAAAGTTGAGCATCCCACATGGCATCAGAGTACACAAGCCTTCGCACGCCCAGACACCAGCGAAAAACCCATAGTCATCGACGGTCAGCGCACGAAAATTCTATGATCTGAGGGTGTGTAGTCTACTAATCGTGTCAAATGGCAGGCACAAATTAGACAGATTCTGGAGATACGAACATGCGGAGTGGTGAAACAGCAAGTTTCTTTATCGGCGGAACCATCCTTTCACTGATGCTAAGCCTTCCGATTAATGGTGCCGGCCAGCAATGGCCGCAGTTCCGTGGTCCTGACGCGAGCGGCGTCGTTGCAGATAACCAAGAACTTCCCGAATACTGGTCCCGATCAGACAACGTGGCCTGGAGAACAGAAATCCCTGGTCTTGGATGGAGTTCGCCGATCATCACAAACGACCTTGTTGTTTTCACGACCGTCGTGAGTGATGGTGACGTCGAATTTCCTGAAGGCGGTTGGTATGGTGGCGGCGAACGAGACGTTCCAGCAGATGTTCACCACTGGGTGGTTTACGCACTCGATGTGGAAACTGGTATGACTCGTTGGACCACAGAAGTGCATTCTGGTGCGCCCCAGTCATCGCATCACGTAAAGAACACCTTTGCCTCGGAAACACCCGTGACAGACGGCGAACGGTTGTATGTGACTTTTGGGAATGTCGGGGTCTACGCGCTCGACTTAGCCGGCACCGTCCTCTGGTCACGCGACTTGCCAGCATTGCAAACGCGAAACGGTTGGGGAACCGCTGGCTCTCCCGTCATCCATGATGGTCGGCTCTACATGGTTGTGGATAACGAGGAACAGTCTTACATCGCCGCACTAAGTAGCGAAACAGGTGCAGAAGTATGGCGCACCGATCGAGACGAAGGTTCGAACTGGGCCACTCCATATATTTGGCAACACAAGCAGCGGACCGAGATCATCACCCTTGGTACCGATAAGGTGCGTTCCTACGATCTAGACGGCAACCTACTTTGGGAACTGTCTGGCATGTCGTCAATTGTGATTCCTACTCCTATCACCGCACATGGCTTGCTTTATATTGAGTCAGGGTACATCGCAGATTTTTTTAGGCCTGTGTACGCGATTCGACCTGGCGCATCGGGTGATATTTCCCTCGTTGAGGGCACCTCTTCCAATAACTACGTTGCTTGGTCTCTTGACCAAGGCGGCTCCTATCACCCATCACCGCTGGTGTACGGCGATTATTACTACACACTCCTCGACCGAGGAATGTTGACGTGTCACGACGCGCGTACCGGCGAAGAAATCTATGGCCGACAGCGAATTACGG
>DTWD01000575.1 GCA_012963185.1 Acidobacteriota bacterium | reverse complement strand
TTCTCAAGGGACAGATCATAGGTGCTCACGCCGTACACGCGCTCACCTCGAGAAAGTTTGTTAACAACCGCACTGATATGACCATCGTTTTGAGCCGATACGATGGCACCTAAAACGGCGACCGCCAATATCGTCACTGCCAGGAAAAACAATCGGTTCAACATGATGCCCTTTCGTTCTACAGATAGATGCATATAATCACATCCGTCCGGCAAATTGTTCTGGTGAAAAGAGGATTGTCATGACACGGACCCGCAGCGTTCTCCATAGCCTCGTTTCTTTGACTGTCGTTGCGCTCGTAACGATAACGAGTGCCCAGCAAGCCGATGATGATACGTCGGCTCCTAGCTTTAATCCGGTGAGTTCCGACCGCCTCCTAAATGCGGAGTCCGAACCACAGAACTGGTTAATGTACTCCGGAAACTACAAAGCCCAGCGCTACAGTGCGCTCAATCAGCTTGACCGCCGTAATGTCGCTGAACTTGAAATCGCCTGGGTTCATCAACTAAGTGTCCTCGATCGAGCCGAGACAACCCCTCTTGTTGTTGATGGTGTCATGTTTATCACCGAATCGCCGAGTACGGTTATCGCGGTTGATGCTGAGACCGGTCGACCCTACTGGCGGTATGAACACCAACTGCCTGACGAAATCATTATCTGCTGCGGACGTAACAACCGTGGAGTCGCGGTCCAGGGCGACACCGTAATCATGAGCACACTTGATGCGCACCTCATTGCTCTCGATGCGAAAACCGGCAGCGTCCGGTGGGAAACAGAAGTACAAGAAGGCACAGCCGGGTACAGCAAAACTGGCGCCCCTCTGGTCGTCGGCGACAAGGTATTCACCGGTATTGCTGGAGGAGAATACGGCATCCGGGGACTCATTGATGCGTACAACATCAACACCGGAGAACGCGAATGGCGGTTTAACACCACTCCTGGCCCCGACCACCCTGACAATCGCACGTGGTCAGGCGACTCATGGCGAACAGGCGGCGCTGCCACGTGGATGACCGGTTCATATGACCCGGACTTAAACCTAATCTATTGGGGAACTGGAAATCCTGGCCCCGACTACGATGGGTCGGTTCGCGAAGGTGACAACTTGTATTCGGATTCCGTGGTCGCACTTGACGCCGACACCGGCGAGTTGAAGTGGTACTTCCAGTTTACGCCTCACGACATCCACGACTGGGACTCAACACAAATCCCTGTCCTGGCTGACACAACATTTAATGGCGAAGAACGAAAAGTTTTGTTGTTTCCAAACCGCAATGCGTTTTTCTATGTGCTCGACCGTGAGACCGGTGAATTTCTATTGGGCAAACCATACGCTCGGCAAACATGGGCCGAAGGTTTAGATGAAAACGGTCGACCGATACTCTTGCCTGGTAAAGAACCGTCTCCGGAAGGCACCATTGTGTCGCCTCCCATTATTGGCGCTTCAAATTGGTGGTCTCCATCGTATAGCCCACGAACCGATCTCATCTACGTCACGACACTCGACGGAGAAACAAAATATTTCATTCGACCCCTGGAGTATCTAGAAGCAG
>DTWD01000574.1 GCA_012963185.1 Acidobacteriota bacterium | reverse complement strand
CTTGCCAATGGTAGGCTTCGCCCATTGTAAAGGACCTGTAGTGTTTGAGGTTTGGTTGCATGAGTTGGGCTTTGAAGAGTTCTTCTATGGCTTCTAGTTGCGTCCAGCGGGTGTACCTTATAATCGCTTAAGAGGTCGCATCTAGGGATGCGAGTATCAAGGGTGCGGGTGTGGTGAATGTTTGAACGATACACGGAACGGGCGCGGCGTGTATTGTTTTTTGCCCGTTACGAAGCTAGTCAACTCGGAAGTATTTCCATAGAGACAGAACACCTCTTGCTCGGTCTTATTCGTGAGGGCAAGGGGCTGACGAGTCGTATGTTTTCCCGCTCACATCTTTCCTTGGAGAATATTCGGAAGGAAATCGAGGGGCGAACTGTCTTGAGAGAAAAGGTTTCTACTTCAGTTGAGATCCCATTTAGCACCGAAACCAAGAGAGTCTTGCAATTTGCGGCTGAAGAAGCGGACCGTTTACTTCACAATTACATTGGAACCGAGCATTTGCTGCTCGGTATATTACGTGAAGAACGTTCCGTCGCATCGATGGTCCTCTCCGAGAAGGGGATGCGATTGAATACGATTCGCGAAGACATTGTGCAACTTCTAAACGAGAAGACGGCTGTTAGTCGAGTGAAGGAGACGCCATTACTGGCGGAGTTTAGTCGCGACCTGTCTGATGCGGCGACTAAAAACAATTTAGACCCGTTGGTTGGACGTTCTGTGGAACTTGAACGAGTTCAACAAGTTTTGTGCCGACGATCAAAGAACAATGCTGTTTTGATTGGAGAACCTGGTGTTGGTAAGACGGCTATCGTTGAGGGTTTAGCGCAGCGGGTAGCTTGTGGGGATATACCACATTTCCTTGCCGATAAACGGTTGCTTGCGCTTGATATTTCATTGATTGTTGCTGGGACAAAGTACCGTGGGCAGTTCGAGGAACGGCTCAAAGCAATAATGAAAGAATTAGCTGAAAACCCAAACATTATTGTCTTTATTGATGAACTTCATACACTCGTTGGTGCTGGGGCAGCCGAAGGCTCACTGGATGCTGCTAACATTTTAAAGCCAGCTCTTTCGCGCGGAGAGATTCGCTGTATTGGTGCTACGACACCATCTGAGTTTCGGAAATACATAGAGAAAGATCGTTCGTTGGAACGTCGATTTCAAGCCATCAAAGTTGAGCCACCTTCCGAAGCAGAGTCACTCGAGATTCTTAGTGGTATTAAAGAAAAATACGAAAGCTTCCACCACGTAGCTTATGCAGTTGAGGCAATGGAGGCGGCAGTCTACCAATCGAGTCGATATATTACGGATCGATTTTTGCCTGATAAGGCAATTGATCTTATTGATGAGGCTGGTGCCAGAGTGAAGTTGCGAGAAGCGGGTTATAGGGAAGAATTCGGCGAAGTGAATAAGAGTATTCGGGTTGCGGTAGAGCAAATGGAAAATGCGACTACCCAGAAGGATTACGAGCGCGCGCAATTCTTTCGTGAACAGGAGGTTCTTGCGCGGGAAAATTTGCAGTTTATTCGTGAGAAGTTCGACGTGAAAAATGGTGATAACAAGGCTGCGGTGTCTAAGCAGGACATTGATGAAGTTGTTTCAAAGTGGACCGGCGTGCCCGTAGCATCTATCAATCAAGATGAAAGCACTAAGTTACTTAAGATGGAGGAAGAGCTCCATAAACGAGTGGTCAGTCAACAACTTGCGATATCGGCACTTGCGAGGGCTATCCGCCGTTCGAGGGCTGGTCTTAAGTCTCCGGATCGGCCCGTCGGTAGTTTCGTTTTTCTTGGACCTACAGGCGTGGGGAAAACGGAGTTAGCTCGAGCGTTGGCAAATTTCTTGTTTGGCAGCGATACATCTCTCGTTCGATTTGATATGTCTGAGTACATGGAGAAGCACTCCGTTTCAAAATTAACACAGGACGGAACTCCGGTTAACCCTTTGAAAAAACCGGATGAT
>DTWD01000573.1 GCA_012963185.1 Acidobacteriota bacterium | reverse complement strand
CAAACATTTGTGTCGATACACATGTTCACCGAATTTCAAATCGTTTCGGCTGGGTCACAACGAGGACGCCAGAACAAACGGAACAAGCGCTCTACGCTGTGGCTCCGCGACGTTGGTGGGTGTTAATCAACTTGTACTTGGTGACGTGGGGACAAAACATTTGCCGGCCGGTTTATCCGAAATGCACTGCATGTGCTGTCGAACCAATTTGCCCTCGCATTGGTGTGACGCGGGTCGGTAAATCGTAAGTCAGATTCTGCCAATCAACGCATGGCCTGATCGTTGCGATTAGAAATCACCACGGGACATTGTTGCCAGTGCTGAGACGAACGCGTCGATGGCAGTGACTACATCCGTCGGGTCAGCACTAAAATTATTGGCCAGAATCGAGAAAGCGAGTTGTTCGCCGTCAGCGGTTTTGACGTACCCGGCTAACGCTCGGACATGTGACATAGAGCCTGTTTTTGCGTGGGCATTGCCAGCTGAGGCGGTTTCCCCGAATCTATTCCTTAGCGTGCCGTCTTCGTTGGCGGTGGACAGCGTGGCTAAAAAGAGAGTTTGGTCTGACTCGTTCTGATAGAGGCGGACAAGGATATCTGTCAGGGCACTGGCCGTGAGGTAGTTGTAGCGCGAGAGTCCCGAGCCATCTACGACAATGGCACGGTTACGCTTTATACCCCAATCAGCGAGTACTTCCGTGACAATCGCAGAGCTACTGTCACTAAAGCTGAAACCGAGTCGTCGATAGATTGATTCTGCAAAAAGATTTTGACTCCGTTTCATCATCTCAACCGCTATTGTTGATAGTGGTTCTGATTGGTTCGTCAGAAGGGATTGCAGTCCGTTTGTAGCCGAGTCTTGTTGGTTTTCAGACAAACGATCAATATCAACAGCATCTCCGCGTACAACGACACCCTCAGCTTCCAAAGCGGTATGAAGTGCCTGCACAAAGAAGCTTGTCGGATTGGCGACGGATACTGCACGGACAATCGCACTAGACCCTAGACCAATTGAGCCTGACACCACCAAATTTGACGTGCTCGCTGCTCGGCGAAGCTGAATAAGACTCGGTTCGGTGCGAGAAGCGGTACTGGCTTGGTTAACAAGCTTCAATCCTGAGCCAGCAGTTTGAATAGTGAGTCCAGCTGGTGCATTGACAGTGCGGCCAGGCGTGATCTGTATCGCTACGACGTTTTCTTGGTACTGGAGGGGGCCGGCTGGAGCCGCGAATCCGAATGCGAGGTCATCCCACGACCATCCGAATCCTAACTGTGGTGGGGAAGGTGTGCCACTGCGTTTGAGGGCTTGCCCTATGGTAATGCGGTCATCGCCGATAATGTTTCCGGTGACCTGATGAATGCCTTGCATACGAAGTTTCTCGGCCCAAGAGGTCAGCACGTCGGTGTCGATTGTTGGGTCTCCACTACCTCTCACAATGAGGTCGCCGTGAAGCACATTCCGTTCGATGTGACCGTTGGTAAATAGAGCCGTTTCGAATCGATCATCCCAGCCAAGCTGTTGGGACGCGACGGCAAGAGTAATGATCTTCAGGGTTGATGCGGGGGTCAGTAAAAGGTCTGGATTGTTGGTATAGACCCGTTCATTGCGATCGATCGACCGGACATCGATGCCCCAGAGAGTGGTTTCAAGCGGGGCTGCGTGCAAGGTTTTGTCTAATAACGTATTTATCTGGCCAAGAGCAGAGCCATCTAAGACGGACGCGGTACGTGTGTTGGGGAATGCCGGTGACAGCCGAGACGCACAGCCGATTGCCACCAACACAGCAAAGACGATGCCTGCTGTGAAGACGAGCGGACGAGACCAGTCGATCAGCCGCGCGAGTGTGTGTTGCACGGCGCTATGTTGAACCTTCTTAAGGCTCGGTGTCTACTGTGACACCGAGAACCATATCGATTGCTTCGAATACGCCACTGACGGACGTGCTATCGATGATCGCGGCACCATCTTCTTCGCCGTGAATGCCGTGATAGGTGTCACCGAACTGACCGATTGTTACCGTTTCCTGCTGTTCGTTACCGTAGGTGACGGTAAAGGTTGCGAGTGGCATATCAAGCTCGGTGTTGTCGCGGGCGTTGAGAAACGACTCAGCCCGTAACCCCGACAGCTTTGAGAGGAAGTTGTCAAATGCAGTCGCTTCAACCACTTCTTGATCAGGTTCAACTTGCTGCCAGAGTTGTTCGTTGGGAGTGTCCGAAGTGTCATTGCTATCGGAACCCTTTTCGAAGCGGTATGTTTCATCATTCCGGGTGAGGGTGATGCCATTTACATTGAATGGTTGGAAGTCGAAAAGTTCTTTCTTTCGGTAGGTATTTATGTCCCGAGCCAATTCGTCGAAGAGCGCAGCGTCTGCGGTGAATACGATAGAGCGAGACGCATCACGGCCGTAAACAGTACCCGCAGGGCTTTCGTTTCCCATTACCAAAACGTGGTTCCCGGTATCGGTTTCCACGGTGACTATCATTTGTGGTTCGTCAAGACCAAATGGTTCCAGGTCGCCATCAACGGACTCCACTTCGACCACGATCATTTCTGCAGAACCTATGCGTCCCGAGAGCCCTTCTACGAGGCCAAAATCACCACGTGCACGCACTGGTTCAACGAGGTTCCATGCGCCGTCGGCCTTGCTGAATCTGAGTGTGGAGGAGTCCTGCTCAATAGTCAGCCCTGTAACGTCCGTCCCAGTAAATTCAAGTAGTGAGCGGTCTCTGAGGTCCAAGGATGATCGATTGATGGTCGACTCAAGAAAACTCGCAATCAGAAACACGCGGTTCGTACCGCCAATGTTTGCGTACCGGTCAGAGCCGGTCGGGGTTTCGTCACCAATCAGTAGTGTTTCCGTATTGTTTTCTGAGCCAAATGTAACGCTGAAGTCAGGGTCGGTCAGACCAAAGAGTGATAAATCAGTGGCCTCGGTCTCGACGACCCGACTGATCTCCAGCGAGGCGAGACTGTTAGCGATTGCCGACGCGGCGTTCCCATCGGCGCTGGCCGAAAACGGCGCTGTGACGGACCATGTGCTGGTGTCGGTGTCCTCGCGATTTACCTCGGTCACGTCTCCATTATCAGATGTGACGGTCAGTGAGGTAATGGCGTCGGCCTCTATGTCGAATGCCTGTTCAGCCGGAGGATCTTCGGAGGCTGGTGAGCGTTCTGATTCAATGAAATATGCGTAGCCACCCAGTGCGAGAAACAGCACGAGTAAAATCGATGTCGACCGTAATCCTTGCATGTTCTTATCGCCGCCGCCTCCACCAGGTGTAGACGCCGCTCGTCAGAATAAGGCCGGGGAGCATCAGAAGAGAGAGCCACGCGATTCGAGTCTGCGCGTCTGCTGTCAGCGTAATACGTCGGTCTTCCGGTTCACGCGGGCGTATCGCAATGAGGTTCTCTTGTTGGGCGAGCCAGTTGATCGCATTGAGTATGAGGTCTCGATTACCTTGGATGCCAATGGCTCCGTTTGAGGCAAAATCCGAGTCTCCGAAAACAACCAAGCGTGATTCCGGTGGAGGGGTGTCTCCATCCGGATCGCCATTCGGAGTAACTTCATTATCGGCGATTGGTTGAGAGACTGTCACGGCGATGGGGACTGGTCCTGAGACATCACCGGCCTCCTCGTTTAATTGAACCTCGCCTGTCGCCAACTCAGCTAAATTGACTTCTGCCCAACTACGCGGACCGGTTTCGATCAGAATTTCAGGAATTCGGCCGTCAGTACCACCAGCAACCGGTCGGATCGAGCGTGCCAGGGGAAAGGCTGTTAAGAGATTAAAGTTTTCCGTGATGGCGTGCGGTGGGTAAGAAGCGGCAACGGGGACCGAGGCGTCTGTACCGAGCAGTTGACCCATCCCGCTCGCATCCACTACAACATCGTTCCCGACCTCAGCGCCCCATTCCGTAACAAGGCTGATGAGATTTGGTTGTGGAATCGCGTCCTCAACCTCAGAGGGGTCAAGCATCAGCAAGACCTTCCCACCTTGTTCCAGATAGTCACGAAGAACGTCGGTCTCACCGGAAAAAAAATCGGTTGACGGCCCCGCAACGATCACCGCAGAGGCGTTGTCAGGAATTTCTTCTGTTTGCGCAATAACGACGGTTTCGATTCCGAAGTTGTCAAGCCTGAGTGCCTCTCGTACGGTACTGTAGCCGTTGCGGTCTTCATTGTTAGGATCGCGTTCACCATGACCCTGTGTGAAATAGACAGTGCGTTCTTCGCCTTCGACGGCCTTGATCAGGGCATTTGTTAATTCTTGTTCGCTATTTGAGACGACACGTTCGACCCGTCCTTCGTAGTCGAAGACGATTGTGCCGTACGATTGGATTTCATACTGTCGTGCGCGGATCGGATTTTTGTCGACGTCAATGTATTCGACCGTTACTTCGGATGATGTGTAGGCATACTCATCAAGGCGGTCACGAAATCGTGGGAATTCTTCTTCTCGACCAAAGACGAGAATAGAGATGGGAGATTCCAACGATTCCAGAACACGACGGGTTTGGTCTGAAAGAGAGTATTGCTGAGCGGACGTTAAATCCCAGCGTTTATTCTGTCGGGACAGAATGTAGTTTGTGGCGATCAAGATACCAAGCGCGAGCAGGACGCTTGTTCCTGCCAGGGCTCCATATTTGGTTTGGCGTTTACCGGCGAACTCTCGTAGTGCTTGCCTCTCACTTATTAGGTGAATGATGAGGAACCCGAGACCGACGACCGCGAGCCACCACCACAATTGTTGGTCCGGCAGTAGAAATCGCACGGCGACCGCCACTAAAACGCAGGCGACGCCAACCCATCCGAGTGCTTGCAGCGCTTTACTCATAACCTCGGTCTGCTCCTATCCTCGCCACCGTTCGCTATCAACCGACTTCGCCGTCAAAAAAAGCCCAAATCCTATAAAAGTAAGGTAGTAAGCGACGTGTGCCGTATCCACGACGCCCTTAGAAAAGTCATCGAAATGTTCCAGGATCGAAAGGTATGACAGGATGGTTTGCGTCGTTGGCCCCGCGGAGTCCGCCATCCAACTGAGTACCCAAAATAAGAGCAGTATGGAAAAACTAACGACACCGGCGACGACTTGGTTACGGGTTGTACTCGATACGAGTAAACCGACAGAGATGAAAGATCCACCCATGAGGATGAGGCCGAGATACCCACTTAGGAGTGGGCCAAGTTCTGGTTCGCCGTACCAGAACAGTATTCCCATATGAATCGCCGTCACGGAAAGCATCAACAGAAACAAGGCGAAAACCCCAAGAAACTTACCGAGGATGATCTGCAGGTCACTCAATGGCGAAGTAAGCAGTAACTCGATGGTGCCTGATCGTTTTTCTTCAGCATAGGCACGTGCCGTCAGAAACGGGAGGAAGAACAAAAGAATGATTGCGGTGTTCGAAAGTAAGGGGCGAATCATGAATTCGTTGATATTAATGGCTGGTGGGCCACCCCCTTGGAACATGCCCGCCTGTGCGCTAAATCGAACCAGGATCGTTAGACTTGCGACGTAGAAATAACCAAACAACACCGCGAACAGGCCAACGACCACGTAGGCAATCGGGGAGACAAAGTACGAACGAAGTTCCTTCTGTGCGATCGCCAAGACGTTACTCATCGATGCTCTCCGTTTGTTGTGCTTGAGCTGATTCTTGGTCTGCGGTGGACTGAGCAGCCTCGTGCGGCTCATCTTCTTCCTCTTCGGTGGTCGTTAGTTGGAGAAAGATGTCCTCAAGACTAAGTCGGACAGGTCGCATTTCCAGGAGTCCCCATCCGTTACTTACAATCGTGTTTGCGACTTCGCGTCGGATGTCGGTGCCTTCAGCCGCTTGTATTTCGATCGAACGGTCATTGTTCGGTGTGACATCCCCGACCTGAACTTGTACGACACCTGGAACAGCTGACATGACGGGAGTTGGGTCGGTGGTTCCAGTGTCGACTTGTAAGCGAATCGTTTCCGAACCACGCAGTCGTCCTGTGAGGTTCCCTGGCGTATCTTCGGCCACGACGCGCCCCTTGTTGATAATCACGACCTGTTCACACGTTTGTGCCACTTCTGGGAGGATATGAGTGCTGAGGATGACCGTATGGTCCCCTCCCAGTTCTTTGATCAGTTCACGAGTTTCGATTATTTGTTTAGGGTCGAGCCCCGCCGTCGGTTCATCGAGAATGAGCACGTCTGGGTTGTGCAGAATAGCTTGTGCAAGGCCGACGCGCTGGCGGTACCCTTTTGAAAGGTGTCCACAGAGACGGTCGGCCATGTCACCAATGCTGGTGCGGCCCATGGCATAGTCAATTCTTTTGCGACGTTCTCCACGAGACACAGCCTTAATTCTGGCTACGAAATTTAGATATTCACGAACTGTCATGTCGGGATACAGGGGAGGAGATTCAGGCAGATAGCCGGTTCGGCGTTTAGCCTCCACTGGTGAACTAAAGACGTCAAAACCGGCAATGATTGCTGTGCCTTCAGTGGGAGGCATATAGCCGGTCAAAATTCGCATGGTGGTAGTTTTACCCGCGCCGTTGGGACCTAGGAAACCAAGGATTTGGCCGGCTTCAACCCGGAAGCTGATGTCGTTCACGGCTGCGACAGGACCGTAGCGTTTAGTGACGTGCCGAACTTCAATCACTGTATAACTCCCAGTATTCAGATTCGCTGATGGTAGCTCTTTCGCTTGAAGTAGAACACACACCTAGCGAAGAGCAAGGCACAAAACTTAAAAATAGTAATCAAGACAAGGAAAGAGTGTCAACAGGTACTAGTGCTTTAATTTGAAGCAATGAAAGGCCAAGACCATTTAATTCAGAACTTGCTGGTCGATGAATTCATCAATAGCGGATTGGTTG